>CADAIF010000122.1 GCA_902787905.1 uncultured Lachnospiraceae bacterium | reverse complement strand
ACCGGTGTAGGCGGCGGTGTCCTGAGAGATATGCTGGCCAGCCTGCCGCCTTATATATTTGTCAAGCATATCTATGCCTGTGCCTCCATGGCCGGAGCGGCGCTTTGCATCATCATCTGGCCGTTTGCGGGAGAGAGTCTCTCCATGCTGATCTGCGGCATCGTCGTCTTTGTCATCCGGCTTCTGGCTGCCAGATACCGCTGGAGCCTGCCCAAGGCGGACGGTCTGATCTTATAGGAGTTTTCTTTTCACTTTTTGTTTAAAAGAACATGGTTTTTTTACCGGTCCTGTAGTAGGATTAATATAAAACCGATCAAGATATAAACGGAGATTTTTCAATGGCCCTTAAAACGACATTCAAAAAGCTTTTTGCGCCGGTAGACATGACCGTGGGCAATCCTGTGAAGCAGGTGCTGACCTTTACGATCCCTATGCTGATCGGCAATTTTGCCCAGCAGATGTACAATACAGCGGATTCCATCATTGTCGGCCGCTTTGTGGGTGACAACGCGCTGGCCGCAGTAGGCAGTGCCGCCCCGATTCTGAACCTGATGCTGGTGCTCTTTATCGGTATTTCCGTCGGTGCCTCCGTCATGGTATCCCAGTATTACGGTGCCAGGCTGAGAGAGGAGCTTTCCCGGTCCATCGGCAGCTGCATCTCTCTGACAGCCATCGCATCTCTGATCATCATGGTCATCGGCCCCCTGCTTTCCAGGCCTCTGCTTACCCTTCTGGGGACGCCGGACAGCATCATCGACTGGTGTACCAGGTACCTGACCATCCTTTTTCTGGGTTTTGCCGGTACCGGTTTTTACAATATCCTCGGCGGTGTCCTGAGAGGTCTCGGCGATTCTGTCTCGGCCCTGATCTATCTGATCGTTGCGACGATCCTGAACATCATTCTTGACCTGCTTTTTGTGGGTGTTTTCGGTCTTGGCGTTCCGGGTGTTGCCCTGGCCACCATTATCGCTCAGATCGTCTCAGCCTGCCTTACGGTCCGCAAGCTGATGCATATGACAGATGTTTTTGATCTGAAATGGGCTTATATCAAGCCGGAATGGCACTATTCCGGAAAGCTGGTCCGTCTGGGCCTGCCCGCGGGTATCACACAGGCCATCATTTCCATGTCCATGGTCGTGGTCCAGTCTCTGACCAATTCCTTTGGCGAGACCTGCATCGCGGCCAACGTGATCGTCATGCGTGTGGATGGCTTTGTCATGCTGCCGGCCTTTTCCTTCGGCACGGCCATGACCACCTTTGCCGGTCAGAATATGGGCGCCGGCAAGATCGACCGTGTCCTTAAGGGCACAAGGAATACCACGCTGGCGGCCATGGGCATCAGTGCCTTCCTGTCTCTTCTGATCTTCCTTTTCGGCAGACATCTGATGGGGATTTTTACCTCAACCAAGGAACTGATCAATATCAGCTACCACGTCATGTGCATCATGCTGACGGGTTATGTGGCCATGGAGGTGACCCAGTGTCTGTCCGGTGTCATGAGGGGTGCCGGCGATACCATGACGCCCATGTGGATCTCGCTTTTTAACTCGGTTGTTCTTCGTGTGCCTCTGGCCTACGGCCTTGTGGGCCTTTCCAGAACACCTGACAATCCTCAGGGCAATTTCTATATGATGGGGACATCTCTGATGCTCACATGGACCTGCGGCGCACTGCTGACCTTTATTCTTTATAAGCGCGGCAGGTGGAAGAACAAGGGCATCACCCATAATAAAGATAAAGCAGCGCAGGAGAGTTGAAAAATGAAAATTACAGAGGCCGCTTTGGGCCATTTCAAAACGATCACACGTCATAAATGGATGGTGATGCTGGGCTGTTTCAGACTGGGCCTGATCCGTCAGGGTCTTCTGCATGACCTTTCCAAATATTCTCCGGTGGAATTTCTGGCCGGTGTCCGCTATTATCAGGGAGACCGGAGCCCGATCGCGGCAGAAAAAGAAGCCAG
This sequence comes from uncultured Lachnospiraceae bacterium, assembly GCA_902787905.1. Lineage (GTDB taxonomy): Bacteria > Bacillota > Clostridia > Lachnospirales > Lachnospiraceae > UBA2912. The sequence goes on along the minus strand of CADAIF010000122.1, from coordinate 4,006 downwards.
GGGCCTGTCTGAGGCCTGGCTGCATCACAAGGGACGCAACCGCCATCATATCGAATACTGGATCGACATGCTCAGGCCTGAAGACGGCCTGGTGGGCATGAGGATCCCCCTGAGGTACATCGCCGAGTCCTTTGTGGACAGGGTCTGTGCCTGCAAGGTTTATAAAAAAGAGGCCTATACCGACCGGGACGCCTGGGATTTTTACTGTCTGACCAGGCCCTATATCACCATGCATCCGGAATCACAGAAGCTCCTGGAAAAGCTTCTGAAAATGCTGGCTGTAAAAGGTGAAAAGGAGACCTTCCGCTATATCCGTTATCTGCTTTATGTCAAAAAGGATTATTAGAACAGGAGAAGCAAATGTATATCATGGATGACGGCATTCGGCTGAACGCGGCCCTGGACATGCCGGATCATAAGAAGGATCAATGTTCTATGGTCATTGTCTTTCACGGATTTACAGGTCATATGGAAGAAAGGCATATCCTGGCTGTGTCACAGGCCCTGAATGAAATTGGCCTGGCAGTGCTCAGAGTTGAGCTTTACGGCCATGGCAAAAGCGGGGGCAGATTCGGTGATCACACCTTATATAAATGGCTGAACAATGCCCTGACGGTGATCGATTATGCCAGAGGGCTGGATTTTGTGACAGACATTTACCTTTGCGGCCATTCCCAGGGAGGACTTCTGGTCATGCTGGCCGCAGCGATGGTGCCGGATAAGGTGAAGGGTATTATCCCTCTGTCGCCGGCCTGTATGATTCCTGAAGCGGCCAGACGGGGAGAAATCCTCGGCGTTTCCTTTGATCCGGACCACATTCCCGATACAATTAACGGTTTTGAAGACGGGCCGCTTTCAGGAAACTATATCCGTGTGGCCAGGACCATTCATGTCGATGAAGCCATTGATGCTTTTACGGGGCCGGTCCTGATCATCCACGGGACAGCGGATGAAACAGTTCCCATCTCAGTCGGAGAGGCTGCCGCCAGACGTTACAGGCACTGCAGCTTCATCGAAATTCCAGATGATACCCATTGCTACGATCATCATCTGGAAGAAGTGACGGCTGCTCTTCAGGATTGGTTTAAGGAGATGAGAATTTGTCATTAGAGCACGCATGGAAGACCTGGGCGGCCATTATGGCTGTACTGAGTCTTTACGCTTTTATACTTTATGGAAATGATAAAAAGAGGGCCATCCGGAAAATGCGGCGCATTCCTGAAGCCAGATTGCTGCTGGCAGCCTTTTTATGCGGGGCTCCGGGGGCACTTTCCGGTATGATCTTTTTTCACCATAAGACCAGAAAGCTCCGCTTCCGGATTTTCGTACCCATCTTCCTTGTTCTGCAGATGCTTCCGCTTTTTTTCCTGGTCTACTGCGGAGATTATTACCGGGCAGATGAATCAGTATATGAAAGCCTTCTGACAGACGCGCGGGTACAGGTGGCGGAGAAGAAAAACTACTGGTATTTTGACGGACCTTCTGAAGATCAGGCCTGTATTTTTTATCCCGGAGCCAAAGTGGAAGCAGTCTCTTACGCGCCGCTGATGCGCAGGCTGGCAGAAGAGGGCGTGGATGCCTTTCTGGTGAAGATGCCTTTTAATCTGTCCTTTTTCGGTATTAACAGGGCCTCGGACATTATCCGTTCAGCCCCGTATTGTCATTGGTATATCTGCGGCCATTCCCTGGGGGGTGTGGCGGCAGCAGCCTATGCATCTCATCATGAGGATATGCTGGACGGACTGATTTTGCTTGCCGCTTACCCGGCTGGTGAAGTGGATCCGAGCCTTGACGGTCTCCTGATCTATGGCTCCGAGGACCGGGTGCTGAACAGGGAATCTGTTCAGAAGGCGGAGAATCTCTGGCAGCATGAAACCTGCATCCTGGAGGGCGGTAATCACGCCGGCTTCGGGAATTACGGACCTCAGGCCGGTGACGGCATCTCTGGCATCAGTGCCCGGGAACAGCAGGAGGCAGCCGTGAAAAGGATCCTGGAGAAAATTGACAGCATAAAGAGTTCTATGCTAAATTGAACATAAGTCCTATGAAAGGTGAATGACCATGATAGCAATTATAGATTATGATGCCGGCAATATGAAAAGTGTAGAGAAGGCTTTTCAGTATCTTGGCGCGCCTGTGTGCATCACCGGCGACCCGGAAACCATCTTAAATGCGGATAAGGTCGTCCTGCCGGGTGTCGGCGCTTTTGGAGATGCCATGCGCCTTCTGAAGGAAAGAGGACTGGACCTTACCATTAAGGAAGCGGCTGTTTCCGGTAAGCCTTTTCTGGGCATCTGCCTGGGCCTGCAGCTCCTCTTTGAATCCAGTGAGGAAAGTCCCGGCGTAGAAGGCCTCGGCCTCTTAAAGGGGCAGATCCTGCGCATTCCGGATAAGCCGGGTTTAAAGATCCCTCATATGGGCTGGAATACCATCAATATCCGGCCCGGCTGTCCTCTTTTTAAAGATGTGCCGGACCAGTCCTATATGTACTTTGTCCATTCCTATTATCTGAAGGCGGAAGATCCGGCGGATGTGGCCGCAACGACCCATTACAGTACCGTGATCCACGCAGCTGCGGCAAGAGATAATATCTTCGCCTGCCAGTTCCATCCGGAAAAGAGCAGTCGCTGCGGTCTTCAGATCCTTAAAAATTTCTCTGAGATGTAGGAGGGACAAAGATGTTTACAAAAAGAATCATTCCCTGTCTGGATGTCAACAACCAGCGGGTCGTCAAGGGTATCAATTTTGTCAATCTCCGTGATGCCGGTGATCCTGTGGAGGTCGCCGCCGCCTATGACGCCGCGGGCGCGGACGAGCTGGTCTTTCTGGATATCACAGCCTCCAGTGACGGCAGGAATACTGTGGTGGATCTGGTCCGCAAGGTTGCTGAGAAGGTATTTATCCCCTTTACCGTCGGCGGCGGGATCCGCACTGTGGAGGACTTCCGGGCTGTGCTGAGAGAGGGGGCCGACAAGGTCTCTGTCAATTCCGCGGCCATCGACAGACCGTCCCTGGTCAGTGAAGCCGCCGAAAAGTTCGGCAGTCAGTGTGTGGTAGTGGCTATTGACGCCAAAAGAAGAGCAGACGGAGAGGGCTGGACCATCTATAAGCATGGCGGCCGCATCGATACAGGCATTGACGCTGTCGCCTGGGCTGAAAAGATCTGCGCCCTGGGCGCCGGTGAGATCATGCTTACCAGTATGGACTGTGACGGCACCAAGGCCGGTTATGATATCGAACTGACCAGAACCATTGCAGATGCAGTGAACATCCCAGTCATTGCCTCCGGCGGTGCCGGGACCATGCCGCATTTTTATGACGCGCTGACCGACGGTCACGCGGACGCGGCTCTGGCCGCATCGCTGTTTCATTATAAGGAACTGGAGATCATTGAACTGAAAAGATATCTGGCTGACAGGGGCGTCAGTATGCGTATGCCCTATGACAGATTTTAAGGAGAGAAGGAATTTTCGATGGGTGCGATTGCCAACGACTGGCTGATTCCGCTGAAACCGGAGTTTTCCAAGCCTTATTACGCAAAGCTTTATAAAACGGTCTTAAGTGAGTATACTAATTACAGGGTCTTTCCCCCCTCGGATATGATCTTTCATGCCTTTGAGGTTACGCCCCTTCATTCGGTGAAGGTGGTCATCCTGGGGCAGGATCCCTATCATGGAGAGGGTCAGGCCCACGGCCTGTGTTTTTCCGTGCAGCCTCAGGTGGAGATCCCGCCTTCCCTGGTCAACATTTACCAGGAACTGCATGATGATCTGGGCTGTAAGATTCCCAATAACGGTTACCTGGAAAAATGGGCTTCCCAGGGCGTGCTTCTTTTGAATACTGTCCTGACTGTCCGGGCCCACCAGGCCAATTCCCATCGGAATATCGGCTGGGAAGAGTTTACGGATGCCGCGATCAGGATCCTGAATGCACAGGACAGACCCATTGTCTTTATCCGGTGGGGCAGACCGGCCCAGCAGAAGAAGAGCATGCTGAATAATCCGAA
>CADAIF010000121.1 GCA_902787905.1 uncultured Lachnospiraceae bacterium | reverse complement strand
CTTTGAATTTACGGACGAAGAGATCATCGGCAACCAGACCCCCTTTTACTTTGACGCATCAGCCAAGGACATCTACCTGATGCTGAAGATGGGGGCCTCCATGGAGATCATCCCCACGGAGCTTTTCATGATGCCGACCATGCTGATCGAGTACATGAATGAGAAGCGGATCAGCTTTGCCTCCTGGGTGCCCACAGCCCTGTCTGTGGTGGCCCAGCTGTGCCCCTTCTCCCTGGTGAAGCCTGAGACCTTAAAGCGTCTCTTCTTCGTGGGCGAGGTCATGCCCATGAAGCATCTGAACAAGTGGCGGGAGTTTCTGCCGGAGATACAGTATGTCAATCTCTACGGATCCTCTGAGACCGCCGGCATCTGCTGCTATTATGTGGTGGAGGGTGAGTTTGGGAATAAGGACCTTCTGCCCATCGGCAGGCCTATGAGCAACTGCAAAGCCTACCTGCTGGGAGATGAGGGCCTGATCACCGGGCCGGACCGGATCGGCGAGCTTTATCTGGTGACAGATGCTCTGGCCGACGGCTATTATCATGATCCGGAAAAGACCGCCGCTGCCTTTATGGTGAAGGATTTCGGCGAGGGCCCCGTGCGCTGCCTGAAAACCGGCGACCTGGCCCGCTATGATGAAAAAGGCAATCTTATGTTCGCGGCCAGGACGGACGCCCAGATCAAACATATGGGCCACCGGATCGAGCTTGGCGAGATCGAGGCCGTGGCCGGCGCCCTGCCTGAGATCGGCCGCTGCTGCTGTCTCTACAATGCCGACAAGCGCCGTATCGTTCTTTTTGTCCAGCTGACAGAGGGTGTGACGCTGACCGGGCAGGCGGTCAAAAGCCTGCTGAGACCGCGTTTTTCACCCTATATGCTGCCGGAAAAGGTCGTTGTGATGGAGCATCTGCCCCTGAATGCCAACGGCAAGATCGACCGGCAGACCTTAAAACAACAGATCTGAGAGGGAGGTCCATACAGAAATGGAAGAGTTACTGGAAATATTAAATGATATCAATCCCGATGTGGATTACGATAAAGAAGATAACCTGATTGACGGCAGGGTCTACGATTCCCTGAGCATTATCACGCTGATCACCCGGATCTGCGATACCTTTGATATCGAGATCGGTCCCAAGTGGATGCGCAATGAAAATTTCAACAGCGCCAAAGCGATGTGGGCCATGATCCAGGCTATTGAGGAAGACGAATAAATGTCGATCACATCCTTTACCTTTGTGGCCTTTGTCTTTGCGGCCCTGATCCTTTACTATCTGGTGCCGAAGAGATTTCAGTGGATCATCCTGCTGCTGGCCAGCCTCGTCTTTTACGCGAGGTACAGCGAAAAATGCCTGCTCTTCGTGCTGGTGACGGCGGTCACGGTCTGGGGCGCGGCCCGGGTCATGCAGGGCCTGTCCGACGGACGGAAGGCCTATCTGAAGGCTCATAAGGCGGAAATGTCCAAAGAGGAGAAAAGTGCCTACAAGAAAAAAATCAGGAAGCAGCGGAAGATGGTCATGCTGGCTGCCCTGCTCCTGAATCTGGGCATCCTCTGCGTGGTCAAGTACTTCCACTTTGCCCTGGCTCAGATCAATGCCCTGATCTCCCTGACCGGGGGCGAAGGCATCGCGGACACCTACAGGCTTCTGGTGCCCCTGGGCATTTCCTTCTACACCTTTCAGGCGGTGGGCTATCTGGTCGACGTTTACTGGGAGAACTGCAAGGCCGAGAAGAATTTCTTCCGCATGCTGCTGTTCGTTTCCTTCTTTCCCCAGGTGACCCAGGGCCCCATCAGTGACTACGAGCAGCTGTCCGGTGAGCTTTTCGCTGAGCACAGCCTGTCCTATGACAATTATGCCCGGGGTTTTCAGCGTATGCTGTGGGGCTTCATGAAGAAGATGGTCCTGGCCAATCTGGTGGCGCCCTATGTGCAGGATGTCTTTGCCAATTACAGCACCTACACCGGGATCAGTGCCTTCATCGGCGCCCTCTTTTACAGCGTGCAGATCTATGCCGATTTCTCCGGCTACATGGATATCATGTGCGGCCTGTGTGAGATGTTCGGCATTCACCTGACAGAGAACTTTGAGCGCCCCTACTTCTCCAAATCCATCGCGGAGTACTGGCGCAGATGGCATATCAGTCTGGGCGCCTGGTTCAAGCGCTATATCTATTTCCCCATTGCCATGTCCAACTGGAGCAGGCAGCTGGCCTGGAAGTCCAGGGAGCGTTTCGGACAGGGGATCAGCGATGTCCTTCCGGCGACCATCGCCCTGGTGGTGGTCTGGCTCTGCACAGGCCTCTGGCACGGCGCCAGCTGGGGTTATGTGGCCTGGGGTCTGGTGAACGGCCTGTTCATCATCCTGTCCCTGTGGCTGGAGCATATCTACGCCGCCTGGAAAAAGGCCCTGAGGATCAATGAAAGCGCCTGGCTCTGGCGGGCTTTCCAGACCGTCAGAACCTTTATTCTGGTGACCTTTATCAAGGTCCTGCCTGAGGTGGGCACCTTATCTGACGGCTTCGGCCTCTGGCGGCAGATCTTTACAGAGCATACGCTGCCGAAAACGGTCGATGAACTGCTGCCGGCGCTGGCCGCCAACGGGACGGCGAATTTCGTGGTCATCATGATCATGATCGTTCTGCTTTTTGTGACCTCTCTGATGCAGCGGAAGATGCCCATCAGGGATTATTTTGCCCGCGTCCCGCTGCCCGGCCGTCTGATTATCATGGCCTGCGGCTTCGCGGTGATCATCATCTTTGGCGTACCTGCCATGGCGTCGGGAGGAGGTTTCTTATATGCACAGTTTTAGAAGAATCCTCGGCGTCTCCGCCGCTTTTGTCCTGATCTGTCTGATCCTGACGGGAAGTCTTGCCTGGGCCTTTATCGAGTCGGAATACGCCTACGATGAGGACCGGACCCTTCGCCGGTCTCTGGCGGGTCAGGTGGACCTTCTGATCGCCGGCGCTTCCCAGCCTCAGAGGGCCATTATCCCCTCCATGCTGGATGAATCTCTTGGGACTTACAGTTACAATCTGGGCGGCGGCTGGATGAACCTGATCGGCGACTACAGGCTGCTGGAGACGGAGCTGGAGCGGAATCCTGTGAAGGATGTCTTTCTGGCGGTCTCCTACGCGACCCTGACCAGAACGGAAGCCTCCGATGACTATGAGGGCGACACCTATATCGTCCCCAGGCTGGAGACGATGCAGGATAAGGCGGATTATGTCCTGCGCTGCGTGGACTACCGGGGCTATGTGAGCCTGTATGAATACTATGTGCAGCAGGGCTGGGCCTATATGCTCTCGGCCATCCGCGGTGAGCCGGTCCATAATGTCAACTATGACTACCGGGGCTGGCGTCCCGTCACGACCAAGGACGTCTCTCTGGCGGAGGATAAGGTCGATCAGATGCATGACAGTAAGCCATTGGATGTGGATGTCCGGGACGAAAATGTAAAGCAGCTTCAGGATGTGCTGACCCTCTGCCGTGACCACGGCGCCAAAGTCTATCTGGTGGTCATTCCGCTGTCAGATCAGCGGATGTGGCGGCAGAGCGGATGGGATACTTTCCTGGATTATATGCAGGCCTTCGCCGATGAGAACGATGTGCCTCTGTATGATTTTAATCTGCTGAAAAACCGCTGGGATCTTTTTAATGACAAGACGTCCTACTGCAATGACAATCATCTGTCCGAGGAAGGGGCCAAAGTCTTTACCCCTGTCTTTGCCGAGATCATGGGCAAGGCCATGGCCGGAGAGGACGTGTCTGCTTATTTTTATGACAGCTACGAGCAGGTCAAGGACATGTCACCCTACGCAAAATAGTGAAAATCAAGTCCCGTCCGGACCCAGAAACCGGACGGGATTTTTACATAACACACCCGACACGAGATGGAAAAGTGCCCAATAATGAATCAATCATTAAGAAAATATTGCAATTATATTTCAAAAGAGGTAGAATGGAGGGGTAAATGTATAAAACAGACTTGCCCGGAAGAAGCATTCCGGCAGTGGAAGAGGAGTTTGATCGATTATGAAGAAACCAATCAGTGCAGTTCTCAGTATGATCCTGATGCTTTCCATGGGAAGCACCTGTGTCTATGCTCAGGAAATGCCCGCAGCGGCATCCGTCGCAGCATCTTCGGCCGCAGTCGAAGAAACCGGTCTTTCGGAAGAAACGGAAACGGTTGTCATGCTGGGCGGCAGTGTATCTGATGTGGTGGAGACTCAGGCTCCCGAATACAGTGAAAGTGAAGATGCGGCAGAAGTCTCCGAAACTGAAATGACAGAGGCGGCAGAGACTGAGACCGCAGGCGAGACTGCTGAAACCGAAAGTGAGGAAGAAACGGAGACGGCTGAATCTGAAAAGGCGGATGAAACGCCGGAGCTGCTGATGGGTGCGGAGGATGCCCTGCCGGCAGAGGAAGCTCAGGTGGAGAAGAAGCTGAATGGTCTGGTTACTGTTGAGGATAAGACCTTTTATTACAAAGACGGCGCCGTCATGTACGGTGAGCATAAGGTCGACGGCGCATGGCGTTACTTTGATCCGCTGACCGGTGAAATGGTGACCGGCTTCGCGACGATCCCGGGCGGAAAAACCGGTCAGAAGATCGTTTATTACGATCCGACCGGCGCCATGGTCTACGGTGAGTACAAGGCAGAGGATGCCTGGCGTTACTTCAGTATAGCCTCCGGTGAAATGACCACGGGTTTCGCCACCATTCCGGGCGGTAAAAGCGGACAGAAGGTGGTTTTCTACAATCCCACCGGTGCCATGGTCTACGGTGAGTATAAGGCTGACGGCAAGTGGCGTTATTTCAACACAGCCTCCGGCGCCATGACGACCGGTTTCGTTCTCCTGCCCCACAAGATCGTTTATTACGGTCGGGACGGCGGTATGGTCTACGGAACCCATACGATCAACGGTCAGACACTTCAGTTCAATACAGCTTCCGGTGCCCTTAAAGGGTCCGAGACGATTGATACGACGAAGATGACCGCGAAGGAGAGAAGGGTCGTTGAGACCGCGGTTTCCAACAGGGGTGCCAACGGAGCTCTTCTTGCCACCATCAGGGGTATGTGTGCCGCCTGGGTATGGCATGTTTTTGATGAGGCGGGTGTGCCTTATGAAGCCAAGGAGCTGGCGGTGCAGGTCTATGAGGCCGGTCTGAAGGCCAGCGGCAAGGGCATTAAAAATCTGGCTCCCGGCGTGGTCCTTTTCGGCAGCGGCAGCGGTGCCTATAATGCCGGTCATGTCGGCATTTACGTCGGCGGCAACCTGGTCATCGACAACATGGGTTACCAGAGAATCACTACGCTGAAGGAATGGACCAGTAATCTGCAGCATTACGGCACCATCACAACCCCCAAGGCAACCTACAAGGGTTATGTGGGCTGGTTCTGGCCGGAGGGTGTCAACCTGAGCAAATAGGCAGATGTCTGCAGGCCTTGACAAGCAGGACCATTTCAATTATACTGAATGAACGTGGCAGATGCCATGATCAAACCTGATATAACATTTCCGTGCAGCCGGGGAGATAGCGGTGCCCTGTACCTGCAATCCGCTACAGCAGGGGTGATGTTTGAGCTGAGGGCTTTGATCTGTAGAGCTGCCCGCTGTAAGCGGCGTTGACGTCTGGGTCTCGCGCAACAGGAACCGGTGAACCGTGTCAGGTCAGGAATGGAGCAGCACTAAGCCGGACCTTCTGTGTGCCGTGAGGGTGCCTGGGCTGAGCTGGCTGCAGCGGTAACGTCTGGGGGTCGGGTTCGAAGCCAAACGCACGGATTTAAATAAAATATTACTTTTTAGGGGATAAATGCTTGCATTTATCCCCAATTTGTGCAATAGTAGTTAGTGTATACTAACATCACACAACAATAAATGACGGGTATCGTAAGCTAAGATGGCCCGTCAGGAGGATCTTATATGTTTCTTGAAATACATGATATAGAGAAATCATTCGGGCAGGGCGACAGCCTGGTCAGAGTCCTGAAGGGCATCGATCTG
>CADAIF010000120.1 GCA_902787905.1 uncultured Lachnospiraceae bacterium | reverse complement strand
CTACCACACCGGTGCCAGTGTCTATGTGATCTTCCATTCTGAGACCGGGGGCGACGACCAGGAGGGAGAAGAGCGGTATCTGAAGTGTCTGGATATCGCGATCAGGACGAGCCTTAAATACGGCGGCAATGTCTCTCATCATCATGGCAGCGGCAAGGCCAAGGCGGCCTATCTGGCCCTGGAGCATGGTGAGGCCGGCATGGCTGTCATGCATAAGATCAAAGATGCCCTGGATCCGAAGGGGCTGCTCAATAAAGGAGTGCTGGGATTATGATGGATTACAGACTGGAAAACTATCAGGATCAGTGGATCCATCAGGTGATCCATATGGATCAGGCGGTCTGCTACTGCCCCGAATACAGGGCTTCGAAAATGCTGCATGATTATCCTTCCCGGAGACTGCAGCTGGCCTGGGCCGTTTACCGCGGTGAGCTTCCCTTAAGCGACCGGATCGGTGAGATCAGTTTCTCATCCATTCTTTCCCGGCAGGGCGAGCGCTGGCAGAACTTCCGGGAGTGCGAGGAGGACTGCACGGACGTGACCATCCTGGTCAGAGAAATGCTGCTTGAAAAGGGTTATCAGGCGCCCTGCGTGAAGGCTCTTCATGAGGCTCTGGCTGCAGGCCATGGCCGGCTTTACCCGGAGGCGGCAGCCTGGGATCTGCCTCTGGACACAGCGTCTGATACAGCTGTCCTTCTGGATGAGGAAACGGCCTCTTTTGCGGCAGACTGCGCCGGTGCTTTTAAAGGCCTCTTTGACCGGAAGCAGATGGCCTTCGCCAATAAGGCAGAGGTTTATTATCTGGGCTTTGAATATTTTGCCTGCGGCCTTGTGGCTGAGGGCAAAGCCCATCTGAAGGCCCTGATCGAAAGCTGTCAGGCTATGGGCGTTTCCAAAGTACTGGTCCTTTCTGCCAAGGCTGCCTATCTGCTGAGAACCTTCGCGCCAAAGCTGGGGCTTCAGGTGGATTTTGAAGTGCTTTACCTGCCCGAACTCATGGATCCGATACCCGTCCGGCAGAAAACCTATGTCTATGCCGGAAGCTTTAACCTTCGTTATCTCAGAAATGAGGCCCTTCTGAACGGGCTGATTCCGGCCGCTTCCGGGGAGAAGGTCCCCGAGTCCACAGAGTTTACACCCCTTTTGCAGGGAGATGGCCGCGTAAACTGCCTGACCATCTGGCAGAAGCCGGTGGGGGCTGAGTACGAGACCTTCGGAGCGGATGGGGCACTGGCAGAAGCCATCGCCTGCGATGCTTTTTCGGATATGGAAAAGGCCGGCGCCGGCCAGATCATCGTTTTTGAGCCGACAGCCCTGACGAAGATCCGGGAAAGGTTCCCCGAAAAGCAGGTTTTCTATTATACTGAGGTATAGGGGAGGCCCTGTTTTTTCAGCAGCCTGCTGACAATATTTTGAAAATATAGTATACTGAGCTTGTTTCCGAGATGTCCACCCTAAGGTATCAGGCTATGGGCGGACACCCGGTGCCGGCACTGCCGGCCAGGAGCCATACGGGAAACGGTATGACTTTCCGTGATTGAGAAGGAAACGGCAGAATTGTATGCTTATACTACGATGGTAAAAGTCTGTCCGTTTTTCGGGCAGACTTCTTTTTATTTTACAGCAGGCAGGGGGAACAGATAATGAAACTGATCAGAACGCAGGAGGCCGTCGGCCATGTACTTTGCCATGATATCACCCAGATCATCCGCGGCGTGACGAAGGACGCGGTCTTCAGGAAGGGCCATGTGGTTACCGAGGAGGATATTCCCGTCCTTCTGTCCGTAGGCAAGGAACACCTTTATGTCTGGGAGAAGGATGAGACCATGATGCATGAAAATGAGGCGGCCCGGGTCCTTTATGAGGTCTGTGCCGGAAATGACATGCATCCCTCCCCGGTCAAGGAGGGAAAGATCGAGCTGATCGCAGACAGGGATGGTCTGCTGAAGATTGACCGGACCCTGCTTCGGAAGATCAATGGCTTCGGCCGGATGATGATCGCTTCCCGGCACGGGGACACACCCGTGCAGCGGGGAGACAAGCTGGCGGGGACCCGCATCATCCCGTTGGTGATCGAAAAGGAAACCATGCAGGCCGTAAAGGACCTGGCGGGGGATAAACGCATCTTTCACATTCTGCCTTATCAGCTGAAGACGGCCGGCGTCATTGCCACCGGCAGCGAAGTGAAAAAGGGTCTGATCAAGGATACCTTTACCCCGGTCATCATCGATAAGCTGAAGGCTTACGGCATAGAGGTGAAGGAGAAGGCGGTGCCCGGAGACGATCCGGAGATCATCACCGGAGAGATCCTGCGCATGGCGGATGCCGGCCTGGATATGATTTTATGCACCGGCGGCATGAGCGTGGACCCGGATGACAGGACCCCGCTGGCCATTAAAAACAGCGGCAGCCGGTTCGTCAGCTACGGAGCGCCTGTCCTGCCCGGCGCCATGTTCCTTCTGTCCTATCTGCAAAGAGGTGAAAGAGAGATCCCGGTCCTGGGGCTCCCGGGCTGCGTCATGTATGCCGGCAGGACCATCTTTGATCTGATGCTGCCCCGGATCGCCGCCTGTGACCCGGTGTCCGCGGAGGAGATGGCTGCCCTGGGCGAGGGGGGCCTTTGCCTCAACTGTCAGGTCTGCAGCTGGCCAAACTGCGGTTTCGGCAAGGGACACATCTGAGAAAGGAGATACAGGCGATGGAATTTACACATTTTGATGAGGCCGGCAATGCCCGGATGGTGGATGTGAGTGAAAAAGGCGAAACGGTCCGGGTGGCCGCAGCTGAGGGCCGTATTTCCATGTCTCATGACTGCTTTGAGAAGGTGCTGGCCGGTCAGATGGCCAAGGGAGATGTGCTTGGCGTAGCCAGGATTGCCGGTATTATGGGGGCCAAGAAGGCCGATGAACTGATCCCCTTGTGTCATAAGCTCAATCTGACAGGCCTGTCTGTGGATTTTGAGCCGGATACTGCATCTGACAGTATTCTGGCCCGCTGCACGGTTAAGACCACCGGGAAGACCGGGGTGGAGATGGAAGCTCTGACCGGGGTCCAGGTGGCCTTGCTGACCATTTATGACATGTGCAAGGCGGTGGACAAGGGCATGATCATGTCCGATATCCATCTGGTCAGCAAGTCCGGCGGAAAGAGCGGTGACTGGCATGCTTGACAGCTATGGCCGCAGGATCGATTATCTGCGGATCTCACTGACAGATAAATGCAATCTCCGCTGCAGCTACTGCCTGCCTCACGGGGTAAAGCTGGTCCCCATGGAGGATCTGCTGACCCTGGAGGAGATCGCGGCCATCGTCCGGTGCGGTGCCGGCTTAGGTATTGACCGGATCCGGCTGACCGGCGGAGAACCCCTGGTCCGGCGGGGCCTTCCCGAGCTGATGGCGATGCTGCAGGGCATCGAAGGGCTGAAGGAGGTGGCCATGACCACCAACGGCCTGCTGCTGCGGCAGTATCTGCCCATGCTGAAGGAGCGGGGGCTGAAGTCCGTCAATATCAGTCTGGATACTCTGGATGCAGAGATTTACCGGCAGATCACCGGCTATGACGGTCTGCAGGAGGTTCTGGCGGCGATCGACGCGGCCCTGTCCGCAGGGCTGAAGGTCAAGGTGAACGCTGTCCTGATGGCGGGGATCAATGCCGATAGCTATAAAGACCTGGCCGGTCTGGCTAAGGCGCAGCCGCTGGATGTCCGATTTATCGAGCTGATGCCCATCGGAGAGGGGCGGCACTTTAAGGGCGTCTCCAATGAAGCCCTGCTGCAGGACCTGGAAAGGGATTTCGGCAGGCCGGAGAGGGATGACCGGATCCACGGAAACGGGCCTGCCCGCTATTACCGGATTCCGGGATTTCAGGGCAGCATCGGTTTCATCAGCGCCATGCACCGGAAATTCTGCGGCAGCTGCAACCGCATCCGCCTGACCGCCATGGGAGAGCTCAAGCCCTGCCTTTGCTATGATACGGCTGTGGACCTGAGGACGCTGCTCAGAACCCGGGGGGAAGCAGCCCTGCCCGAAGCCATCAGGCAGGCCGTCGCCCGGAAACCCGAAGCCCATTGCTTTGAGACGGCAGATCATATCACAGAGCAACGGAGAATGGCTTCCATCGGAGGATAAACCGCATGAATGATCATCATACCATAGGCGCTGTGATCCTGGCCGGGGGACAGAACCGCAGGATGCATGGCGAGAAAAAACTCTTTCTGACCCGGCAGGGAAGGTCCTTTCTGGACCTGCTGCTGGAAAGCTTTAAGGATCTGCTGCCGGTGCGTCTTTCGGTGGAAGAGGAAGGCCCCTATCTGCAGACCGGTCTGCCATTGATTTTGGACCGTTACAGGGACATCGGCCCCATGGGCGGCATCTGCAGCGCGCTTGAGACCTGTCCGGAGGATGCCCAGCTTTTTACAGCCTGTGACAACCCCTTCCTGAAGCGGGAGACGATCATAAGCCTTATGGAGGCCTGCAGGAAGGCGCCGGACAAGATCACTCTGGTCAGGCTGGAGGGCAAAGTCCTGCCGCTTCCGGGAATCTACCCTAAAAGGCTCCTGCCCCGGCTTCATGAGCTGATCGGGGAAGGCCGCTGCAGCCTTCGGGGACTTGCGTATACAGAGGCGGTCCAGTACGTGGATGTTGATGGCAGCGCCTCTTCAGGCATCAATATTAATTCGGTTCAGGAATACGCACTTCAGGTCGGAAAGGGGCCGATCGAAGCGGAGGATGCCATTTCTCTGCTGAAGGCGGCCGTAAGTCCTGTGACGGATACGGAAGAGGTTCCTTTGGGCCTGGCCATTGGCCGGATCCTGGCGGAAAGCGTAACTGCCCCCTTTGACCAGCCACCCTTTCCCAGGTCGCCCCTGGATGGCTACGCCCTGAGGGCAGAGGATACCGCCGGGGCCTCCCGGGCCCGTCCGGTCAGCTTAAAGGTGATCGGGAAAATTTACGCCGGCCAGGTTTTTGAAGGGCATATCGGACCGGGAGAGTGTGTCCGGCTGATGACCGGCGCCCCTGTTCCGGACGGCGCCGATACGGTGATCCGGCAGGAGGATACAGACCTGGGCCGGGATGAGGTCCGTATCTACGTGCCCCAGAAGGCCTATGGCAATTACTGTCCGGCGGGTGAAGATTACCGGGCCGGCACAGTCCTTTTACGGGCCGGGACCAGAGTTACATCTGCCTGCGCGGCTGTGGCTGCAGGCACGGGGAGAATCAGGCTCAGAGTTTTCAGAAAACCGGCAGTCGCCGTCATTTCTACCGGCGATGAGATCCTTCCGGCGGGAACAGCCCTGCAGCCGGGTAAGATCTATGATACCAATCTGCCCTATGTGACCGGCCGTCTGACTGAGCTGGGCGGCACCATCGTCAGCGGTATGCACGGCGCGGATGATGAGGACCTGGTGGCCGGGACTATTCGTGATCTGGCAAAGGAGAATGACCTGATCATCACCACCGGCGGCGTGTCGGTCGGCGAGAAGGATATCATGCACGCTGTGGCCGAAAAACTGGGCGGCCTGCGCCTCTTCTGGAAGGTGCGGCTGAAGCCCGGCGCGCCGACGCTGGCCTTTGTGACCGGGGATACCCTGGTCATCTGCCTGACGGGCAATCCCTACGGGGTCGTGGCCAACTTTGAACTGCTGGTCCGGCCGGTGCTTGAAAAGCTGACCTGCGGGGCCGTGTCCGCCGGTATCAGGACAAAGCGTCTTCTGGCCGAGGATTCTCCCAAAAGGGCTGTAGTACGCCGTTTCCTGAAAGGAACGGAGGACGGCGCCTTTGCCCGATTTGCGGAAGGGTCTCAGGCCTCCGGCACCATCTCGGCCATGCCGTCCTGCAATTGTCTGATCGAGCTGCCTGCCGGCAGTCCGGGAAAGAAGGGAGAGGAAGTATGGGTTCATCCTTTCAGCTGATCTTTTGCGTATGC
Organism: uncultured Lachnospiraceae bacterium; assembly: GCA_902787905.1. Lineage (GTDB taxonomy): Bacteria > Bacillota > Clostridia > Lachnospirales > Lachnospiraceae > UBA2912. Next base: position 93 of record CADAIF010000120.1, on the reverse strand, counting down.
GGATTCAAAAAGACCGGAAAAACGACCCTGGTCAGCGGCGTCACATCGCTTCTGACAGAAAGAGGCTACAAAGTGGCCGTGATCAAGCATGAC
>CADAIF010000119.1 GCA_902787905.1 uncultured Lachnospiraceae bacterium | reverse complement strand
CCAATAACATCCGCTGCCGACTCGGACTCTGTTTCAGTCTCCGCCTCATCATTGCTTTCGACATTTAAAATACCGTAGGCAAACAGACGGTCATCATCCACCTCATAGGCCCCTCGGACAACCATATCCTGAGAAGGATCTCCCTCTGCGGTTTTAATGCTGACCGGAAGATCTTCCTTATTATACTTAACCTCAGTGACCAGGGCCACACGGTCCGGACCGTCATAATCGTCATCCGGATCATCATCGATAAAGACCAGGTCACCTGCCTGTACATCGTAACCCTCCGGGCTGACATAAAGATCATGATCGGCCAGGACATTCGTCCATTCCACGCAGTCATAGGCCATGGGCATATCATCGTCAGATACACCGGCATAGTAAAGACAAAATGCGACAAACATGCCGTCCCAGTCATCGTAAGGACTGCCATACCATGCCCCGTAACGGGTATAACCCTTGACGGACTCTCCATCCGCCATCACTTCGTAGTTATCAGAACTTTCCTTATAACCAATCTGAGACTCAGCAACAGCTGCCACATTGCTTCTGAGGTCATCCGATAAATCCACATCCTCCATGGAAGCTTCCCAGTCCGAAGCCTCTTCTACATCCGCGTAAGGATTGGAATAGCAGGCCAGTATGTGTGTATGCTCCTCCAGACTGCAATTCTGTTCATCACAGGCTTCCGAGTGGATGTGCCCGGCATAGCCGCAGTAGGTCTCCCGCTCCATGGTAATCGCGGGCATGATCATCACATAGGTCGTCCAAAAGACGACAATACAGGCCAGCACTGTCACCAACCTGTGCCAGCGCTTTACCCTTCCTTTTTCTTTGATCAGCTTATTGATCTGTGACTGCAGGTTCATATGTTTTCACCTCCTATTTCCAGACATAAGCCCAAAACCTGATACCCCATTAAAATAAGTATGTAGAACAACTATAGAGATGAAAACGTCACAATAACGTCACAGTAAGAATAGTATACCCTACCCTGAGAAAAAATAGCAGCTTATCACACTCCCAGGGCATGACAAAGCGGCTGTGAAAACGTGATGTTTTACACAACCGCTCTGATTTTATTTATTCTTCATGCAGACCGCCGCCGGTTCCCCAGACAATGTGGACCGCCCGGGCCAGCTGTTCCTTCAGCCCGTGGCTTTGAATGTAGGTCTCCCAGGCCGTTCCCGGTCCTTCTACCCCGGCCAGGCCGTGAAAACCCGCGCAGGCCGAGGGTTCCAGATAGATATTCTCGCTGTCTTTAAGCATTTTCTGATATGCCAGCAGATGCTCGTCGGTCACGGTAAAGGATCCGGACATCAAGGGCACCATCAGCCTGCAGGCCAGGGCCGAGGGTCTTCCCACAGCCAGGCCGTCTGCCACGGTCTTTCCTGTCAGGCCGATGTCCTGCACGCAGATATCCTGATAGCTGCCGCCGGCCATGCCCAGGGTGAAGCAGGGTGCTTCCACCGGCTCCGCGAAGAAGCAGTGGACGCTGTCCCCAAACAGCTCCTTAAAACCAAAGGTGATGCCGCCCGGCGCGCCGCCGACGCCGCAGGGCAGATACAGGAAAAGAGGATGGTTTTTATCCACAGGGATGCCCAGCTTCCGCAGCTGGACCGAGACCCGCATGGCCGCCGTCGCGTAGCCGAAAAAGAGATCCTCCGAGTTCTCATCATCCACGAAAAAGCTCATTTCATCTGCCGCTGAGGCTGTCCGGCCTGCAGCCACTGCCTGACTGTAATCCCCCTCGTACTCCCGCACGATGACGCCCTCGCTGCGAAGCAGGTCCTTCTTCCACTGCTTCGCGTCCGATGACATATGGACGATGGTCCGAAAGCCCAGCCGGGCTGCGGTCCTTCCGATGCTGATGCCCAGGTTTCCGGTGGATCCCACCTGAATGGTGTACTGACTGTAAAGATCCCGGAAGGCTTCTGAATCGATTTTGCCGTAGTCATCTCCCGGCATTAAAAGGCCGGCCTTCTGGCCCAGCTGTTCGGCGATCTTCAGCACCTCGTGAACGCCGCCCCGGGCCTTGACCGATCCGGCGATGGGCAGGCGGGCGTCGTCCTTGAGGAAAACCTTTCCCTGCACCGGACATCCCTGCTTTGCCAGCATTTCCTGCATGGCCGGTATGGGCAGAAGGGGCGACTCAATGACGCCTTTTTTGGCCGCCGTTTCCGGGAAGGCTTTGGCGATATAGGGCAGAAAACGCATCAGACGCATCTGCGCCGCTTTCATATGAAAATACTTGTATCCTCTCACAGGGGCCGCCGGCCGGACACTTTCCAGATCCGGGTTCAGCCAGACCAGTTCCTGCCTGGCTTTCAGGCAATCAATAACATCCATTTTTATGCTCCGTTTCTTATTTTTCACTCTGAAAACTGCTCACCAACGAGCTTTGACTCTATGGCTTACGGTTTTAAGCATACGCCCGGGAAAAAGAGGCTGTCAAGAGGGAAACACAGGGACACAGTCTGTTTGCTGTTTGTAATGTAAAAATCGACTGACAAGACAGGACAAATCCTCAAGCCCCCCGGTGTCTGCTTCTGCAGCGGACACCGGGGGGGCTTGTTTTCTCTCTATATTTCCTACTGTACTTCCACCAGCTCGATCCTGAAGTTCAGGGCCTTGCCTGCCATTTCATGGTTGGCGTCGAAGGTGATGGTCTCCTCGTCCATGGCCGCGACGGTCACAGGGACGGGCTGACCCATCTGATTCTGCAGGTAGATCCGCTGGCCGACAGAAAGGCCTTCAGCGCCCTGAAGCTGTGCCAGCGGGATGGTAAAGATGGCGTTGGGATCCGGCATGCCGTAGGCTTCCTCCGGCATCAGGTGAACGTCCACCACCTGACCGACTTCCATGTCCGCGACAGCGGCATCAAAGCCCTTGATCATCATGCCTGCGCCGCAGACAAATTCAAGGGGTTCTCCCCGGTCATAGGAGGAATCAAACTGGCTGCCGTCGTCCAGGGTGCCCTTGTAATGAACACGGACATTCTTTCCGACATTACGGCCGCGAAGGGAATTCTCCCCGCAGCCATGGCTGCCGCAGCCGTGATTCTCACCATGATGACCACAGTCATGATCCCCACCGTGATGATGATGGTCACAGGTCGAACCGGCAGATACCAGTTCACCCCTCAGATAAGCTTCCACTGCCTCATCCGTATTGCCCTGGGCGCCGGAGCAAAGCTCCACACCGGCAGCTGCCAGCGCCTGCTGGGCACCGCCGCCAATACCGCCGCAGATCAGCACGTCCACTGCATTGTTTTCCAGAAGACCTGCCAGGGCGCCGTGACCTACGCCGTTGGATCCGATCACCTCACTGGAGACGACTTTGCCGTCCTCCACGTCATAAAGCTTGAAAAACTCTGTTCTTCCGAAATGCTGAAAAACATTTCCCTGATCATATGTTACTGCAATTTTCATTCTCTTATACCTCATATCATAAATAAGCCTGCAGGCTAGGGTCTACGGGTTATTATATCACATTCATGATCAAGGGTCTGCTATTATTTACAGTTTACCGATCTCATCAAGATCGATCACGGCCTCACCTTAAAATCCTCCCGGGTGATTCCGTACTTATCCATCTTTTTATACAGGGTTACCCTGTGTATCTTCAGCTCTGCGGCGGTTTTGCGCAGGTTCCCGCCGTTGCGCCGGATATTGGAAAGAAGGATATCTCGCTCGATGGTATTCATGATGGCTTCCAGGCTGCCGCCCTCTTCATAGCCCGGGGTGACGATTGTCGGCTGGTACAGAGAACCCGGCAGGAGGTTTGGCGTGATCACGCCGTTTTCCTGAAGGGCGAAACACCGCTCCACGATATTCCTCAGCTCCCTGACATTGCCGGGCCAGTTGTATTTTTTCATGATATCGACCGTGTCTTCGGAAAAATAGACCTCCGAATGATAACGCATATTCAGATCGGCCAGAAAAGCGTTGGCCAGAACGGGAATATCTTCCTTACGTTCACGCAGGGGCGGAATAATAATGGGGATCACGTTCAGTCTGAAATAAAGGTCCTGCCTGAAGCGCTTCTCTTCCACCTCTTTGGCCAGATCCTTGTTGGTCGCACTGATGATCCGCACATCCACATGGATGGACTTTGAACCGCCGACACGCTCGATCTCGCCGTCCTGGAGCACCCGGAGAAGCTTGGCCTGCATGACCAGCGGCATATCGCCGATCTCATCGAGGAACAGGGTTCCGCCGTCCGCCAGCTCAAATTTACCCTTTTTGCCGTCCCGTCTGGCGCCGGTGAAAGCGCCCTCCTCGTAACCAAAGAGCTCTGACTCCAAAAGCTCTGACGGGATGGCCGCGCAGTTGATCCGGACAATCGGTTTATTCCGGCGCTCTCCGGCATAGTGCAGTGCATTGGCAAAGACTTCCTTACCTGTACCGGTCTCACCATTGATCAGAACGGGAAAGTTATTCGCGGCCGTATGAACGACCCGCTTTTTCAGTGCCGTGATCTGGGGGGAAACGCCAAGGATATTGTCCACCGAATAAATATCCGCAGACATTCTTTTCAGCTCTTCTTTATAAAGGGTCAGCTCGTCAAAGACATTTGTCAGCCTGGAGTACAGCATCATGGTATTGCGGGTAAACTTGACCTGGCCCACGCCAGCCACTGATTTTCCGTTTACCGACACATTGGTCCTGTTGACCAGCACATAACGTTCATTGTCACTGTACTGCTTGTCGTTGGCCTTATGGAGCGTTGCCACTTCACGCTTATAGGCAGGATTTCTGGCCGCTTCCGGCAGACGGGATGTATCAATACACTGAAGGACCGGTCTGCCCAGGACTTCCTGCCGCTTCACGCCGATATAATCGCAGTAAGCTTCATTGATGTAGGCAATATTCCCCTCCGGATCCACGATCAGGAAACCGTCATCCGAGTTTTCCAGGCAGCCGTAAAATGCCTGAAGGATATCTTCATCTGAAAACGTCGTAGGGATTGGCTGTGTAAATTCCATATGATCATCCTCTTATAACTAGTGTATGGCGTTCTCTGGTGCAGACTCATTATAACATCATCCGACCTGATCCGCCACCGGGCTCTGCCAGAATATATAGCAAAAACTATGCCAGTTTCGACCGCCGTCAGGTATCCATGTATCGTTCAGGCAGCATGCTGCCTTTTATAAACACCTGAAAATGTCATATTTTTAACTGATACGGACAGAGATGTAACCGTCCGGCAACATGGCTCAGGCTGTTTTTGAAGGCCGGGGGCCAGTCTCATTATAATAAAGAACAAAAGCCGCTGCTTTGATATTGGCACGAAGATTGCTGATTTTGACTGTATCTACTGTTATGCAATAAGGAGGAAAAAAAATGGGTGCTTTAGATGGTTTAAAAGTTCTTGATTTCTCGACGCTGCTCCCCGGGCCGTATGCTTCTATGATGCTGGCAGATATGGGTGCGGAGGTTTTGAAGGTCAGCTCGGCCGGCAAGTATGATTTGGTCATGGGCTATGAACCCTTCATCGGGGACACCGGCATTTCCGCCTGCCAGGCCTGGCTGAACCGTAACAAAAAGACCATGTTTCTTAACCTGAAGACTGATGAGGCTAAAGCGATCGTCAAAGAGCTGGTCAAAGAATATGATATCGTTCTTGAGCAGTTCCGTCCGGGTGTCATGGACAAACTGGGACTGGGCTACGAGGATCTGAAGGCCGTCAATCCCGGCCTGATCTACTGCGCGCTGACCGGCTACGGACAGACAGGACCCCTTCGTGACGCGGCAGGCCATGATATCAATTACATGTCCCGGAGCGGCATCATCTCTCACGCCGGTAAAAGTGACAGCGGTCCTTCGCTCATGAATTTCCAGATTGCGGACGTCGCTGTAGGTTCCATGAACAGCGTCATCGGTATTCTGGCTGCTGTCAATTACAGATACCGTACCGGGAAGGGCCAGTTCGTAGATGTGGCCATGCTGGACGGCTGTGTCCCCTTCAACAGCCTTGACGGCGCCGGTTTCCTGGTGGACAGCCGGCAGCCCAGACGCGAAGGCGAAATGCTCAACGGCGGC
>CADAIF010000118.1 GCA_902787905.1 uncultured Lachnospiraceae bacterium | reverse complement strand
ACCAGTTTTTCCTCAAATGCCGCTGTCAATTCCTTATTCGTCATTTGCCGCCTCCATATGACTCGTCACTCTGTCCAAAGCCTTATTGGCCAGAGACAGCTCCTCAAGTATCTCCTTATATCTTGCGGCCGTCCGGTCCGTGACCTGGCTGCCAAGATGGTCCAGAATAGCCTGATAATGCCGGATCTCACTCTGCAGATAATCCCTGAGGGTCTGATCTCCGGACTCGATCAGGCACCTGCCGTAAAGATCATCCTCTCGCGTGTAGGGGACATCCTCTCCGTGACAGACTGCCATCGCCGTATAATATTTACCCTCATCCAGGGTCATCCTTTCCGTAACGATACGAAAACGATGACTGTGAAGATAGGCCCTGACCTGATCGATATCCGACTGGGGCTGCAGGATCAGCGTATCCAGGGATGGCAGAAGATCCGCGCCTTTTTTTAAAAGACGCAGGATCAGTAAGCCGCCCATACCGGCCAGGACGGCGCACCCGGCCTCGCCTGCCTTAAGCCTTTCAAAACCATCAGAAAGACGCAGCTCAATACAGTCTTCAAGGCCGTGTTCCCTGACATGCGCCTCTGCCCTTGACAGGGGGCCGCTTCTCAAATCCATGGCAATGGCTGAGGGGATATGCCCCTCACTGACCAGAGCCACAGGAATGTAGCCGTGGTCTGTACCGATATCAGCCAGGATGACACCCTCAGGGACCATATCCGCGATCATGCGCATTCTTTCAGACAGCTGCATCAGTCGACCTCCCTGATCTTTCTGAGATGGGCCAGCGCCTTTTTCTCCAGCCGGCGCACCTCAAATTCAGTCAGGCCCATTCTGTCGCCGATCTCCTCGGCAGACTGAGGCTTCGCCCCGTTCATACCGTAAAGGGACTGCAGGATATACTGCTCATCCGGATCAAGGGATGCCACTTCACTCTGCAGCTGGGCGCTGTCTACGGCCATGTCGATCTCGGCAGCCCTGTCGGCATCGGCAAGATCGACCTCATCAGAAACCTTCTTCTTATTCAGCTCATTCAGGACCGTGTCAAGCTCCGCCCTGTCCAGACCGGTTGCCGCCATCAGATCCGCTGTGGACGCATCGCTTCCCAGCCTGTCCTTCGCTTCCTTAACCTTATTCATCCGTTCAGCCAGATGGCCAGACAGACGCCGGTCCAGATGCTGTTCATACACCGCCTTCATGATAAAGGCCTCGATCCACCAGCGGACACTGTCACCAAAATCAGCTTCGGACATATCCTCTTCCAGCCGGGCAATGGCCATCATCAGGCCCATACTGCCTTCACCGGCAAGGTCCTGGGCAAAAGCGTCCATGACCGGATGCCACCTGTCAATGACCGGGACGATCTCACTGATATAGGCACCGGCCAGTGTATCCGCAGGCAGCTCCCTGTTCAGATAAGCCTGCATCATCTGCAAACGGACCGCCTCTTCCGGAAGCGCCTGCATGCGCAGCATCTGCAGATACTCCGCGGCCGCCCGCTGTTCACCGGATGGCACCTGGGTGACCCTGTCCGTATCTGCAGGCTCAAAGCTGATTTCCTGCGCCTGCAGATAATCAAGCAGCTCTTCCCAGGCCGCCTCGTCAGGCTCGGTATAGGCCAGAGCCTCCATCAGACCATCGATGCCAAGCTTTCCCTGCCGGACGGCCTGAAGGATTTTATTTTCATCAAAAAACATCAAAGTTTTACCTCCGTCAGTCAAGAGTAATATGAAGCCTCTGAAGCGCTGCCCTGTCAGCGATCAGCTTCTGCAGAGCCGCGGCGTCGGCAATCCTGGCGCCTGCCAGCTCATAGGTGTGACGTTTGACCTTGATCACCGTCTCATTCAGGGCCTTTTCCATGACATGAGGGTCATCGTCACTGTCAATATGGGTGTTGAAAAGGGACGCGACACTGCTCTGTTCATCCATGTCGTCAAAACGGCTGAGGATCCTTGCAGGGGTTACCCGGCCGCTCTCTCTGAATTCTTCAAATACGAGGACTGCGGCCCTGTGATAAAGGGGATCGTCAAAATCCTCCTCACTGATCAGGCCCTCCAGCTTCTTAAAAAGACGTGTGTCCTCGATCATCCAGGTCAGAAGAAGCTTCTGGGCCGTAAGCAGACCCTCATCCTGATTTTTCTTCCTGACCGCCCTGCGTTCCCTGGCATCGTCGTCATGGTCATCCGCCAGCTGCTCAGGTGTCATATTCGCTCCAAGACTGTTGACCATCTTTTTTAAAGCCCCGGTCTCAATACCGTATTTGCTGCACAGGGCTTCAATGTAGACATTGCGCTCCACCTCATGGGGGAAGATCAGCAGCTTTTCCGCCATCTTCCGGATAAAGGCCGCCCTGTCTGCGGGATCAGACATCTGATATCCCTCCTCCAGCAGACTGATCTCAAACATAAAGCTGCTTTCAGCCCCATCGATCCGCTCCTGGAAGGCCTCACTGCCCCGGGCCTTGATGAATTCATCCGGATCCTTGTAGGGGTCCATATGGATGATGCGGCAGGCGACGTTTACGCTGCGCAGAATGCCGATGGCCCTTCTGGCCGCGTTTTTACCGGCCGTATCACTGTCGTAGGCCAGACGGACCTCATTCACATAACGGCCGATCAGCATGGCGTGCTGGGAGGTAAAGGCCGTTCCCAGGGAAGCCACGGCATTGGTAAAGCCGGCCTGATGCATGGCGATCACATCCATGTAACCTTCACAGATGATAAAATAGGGCTTACGAGAAGATCTGGCATAAGCCAGTCCGTACAGATTCCGGCTCTTGTCAAAGATCATGGTCTCCGGCGAATTCAGATACTTGGGCTTGGCGTCTCCCATGACACGGCCGCCGAAGCCGATGACCTTTCTGTTGACATCGGTGATGGGAAACATGACCCGGTTCCAGAACTTGTCATGAACCCCCTGCTTCTCATCATAGATGAAGAGGCCGCTCTCCTTCAGAATGTCATCCTTCCAGCCCTTTTTGATCATATAATTGTAAAGGGCATTACTGTATTTGCAGGCGTAACCCAGGCCGAAATGCCGGATGGTTTCCCTGGTCAGGGCCCTTTTCTCAAAATACTGCCTGGCCTGCTCGCCTTCGGCAGTACCCAGCATATAGTAGTAAAAGGCCGCGGCTGTCTTATTGATCTGCAGCAGCTGTTCTCTTTTATTCTGTCTGGCCCGGTCCTCTGCCGTAAACTCAGCCTCCGGCAGATGGATCCCTGCCCTTTCCGCCAGGGTCTGAACAGCCTCCTGGAAGGTCTGGTTTTCATATTTCATCAGGAAGGTGAAGACATTGCCGCCCTCTCCGCAGCCAAAGCAGTAATACATCTGTTTGGCGGGACTGACAGAAAAGGAGGGCGATTTTTCATTATGGAAGGGGCACAGGCCGAAGTAGGACGACCCCTTCTTCTGCAGATGGACATAGGCGCCGATCACGTCCACGATATTATTGCCGGAACGTACTTCCTCGACGATCTCATCCGGATAATACATACAAAGCCTCCTCTAGTATACCTTCCATGCCTTGGGAACATAAAGCTCTTCGTAGGTCTCAATGGTGAACTGGTCCGTCATGCCGGCGATATAGTCACAGACCACCCGCTCCCTGGAATAGCCGCCCTCCTGCATGAGATAGCGGTATTCCTCCGGCATCTGCTCAGGATGATGATCATAATGCTCAAAAAGCACACGGAGCAGGTTCTGAGCCTTGGATTCCTGATCCTTGGCCTTGGGATTGGTATAAACGCTGCCGAACATATAGCTGCGCATACCCAGCATAGCTTTCTCCACTGCTTCGGACATCATGATATCGGCTTTTCCACGGCTGTTGGCGATCACATCCTTAACCAGCGTATCCAGACGCGCCTTGGTGCTGGTTCCCAGTACATCTGTATAGATCACAGGCAGGTCTTTTTCTGTGATGATCTGCCCCCGGATAGCGTCATCGATATCATGATTGATATATGCAATCTTATCCGCCAGGCGGACAATCTTTCCTTCCAGGGTTTTGGGCATGCGGGAGGTGGAATGATTCAGGATACCGTCTCTGACCTCCACCGTCAAGTTGAGGCCCTTACCGCCCTTTTCCAGGACTTCCACCACCCTGACGCTCTGCTCATAATGCTTGAAGCCGGAGGCACAGATCTCATTAAGAACAGCCTCACCGGCGTGTCCGAAGGGAGTATGCCCCAGATCATGTCCCAGAGCGATGGCCTCAGTCAGGTCCTCATTCATACGCAGGGCTCTGGCGATAGTCCTGGCAATCTGGGCCACCTCCAGGGTATGGGTCAGACGCGTCCGGTAATGGTCACCCTTGGGCGCCAGGAAAACCTGGGTCTTGTGTTTCATACGGCGAAAGGCCTTGCAGTGAAGGATCCTGTCCCGGTCCCTCTGATAGACCGGCCGGATATCGCACTGGGCCTCTTCCCTGTCCCGGCCCTCAGAGTTGATGCTGAGGGATGCGTAGGGACTCAGATACTGCTTTTCCCATAATTCCTGTTCTTCCCTGATGGTCACACGAAACGCCTCCTCTTTATGATGGATCCTTTTCAGCCTTCTGCCAGGCCTTCAGCACCTTCATATGGGCTGTAGATACGGGCAGAGCCTCCAGTTCCCTGTCAGTGTATAAAAGGTCTCTGACCTGATCCCGGTCAGATAAAAGATAACCCGCGTAGACATGCATCAGCCAGGTCCTGTGGGTAAACACATGCTTTACATCACCGATATAGCTTTGAAGCCGGATGGGGACCTTATACTTTTCCAGAAACCAGGCTTCAAAGGCGGAAGGACTGCTGCAGGGCGTCTGAACGAAGCCGTACAGGTCTTTTAAAAGGCCCTCCCGGTTTCTGACAAGCATCAGCCTGTCCTCAGCTCTGATGACCGCCGTTACCATTTCTTCAGTCTCCCTTTTGACCTTTTTGATGTTCACGGGCAGAAGCAAAATCGTGTCCGCCCGCCTTCCCCTGCAGATATCTTTAAGAGGACAGGCCGGACAGTCCGGCTTCCTGGGCGTACAGATCATAGCGCCCAGATCCATCATGGCCTGATTGAAAGCAGAGGGAGATTTTGCGGCCCCGATCAAGGCGTCCATCAGCTGTCCGAAAGCCTTTTTAGTCTTGTCCAGAGCGATATTATCCTCCAGATTGAAAAGACGGGCAATGATGCGGAGCGTATTGCCGTCAACCACGCCTTTGGGCTGGCCGTAGGCAATGCTGGCAATGGCCGCCGCACTGTAGGGGCCTATCCCCTTAAGCTGCAGCAACGTTTCATAAGATGCGGGCATATGGCCGCCGAAATCCTTCATGACCGTCACAGCCGCTTCCTTAAGATGCGCCGCCCGCCGGTAATAGCCCAGGCCCTGCCAGAGCTTAAAAAGGCCATCGTCCTCCGCCTCTGCCAGAGCGGATACATCCGGCAAAGCTCTGATAAAGCGCTCATAATAGGGGATGACCGTCTCCACCTGGGTCTGCTGGAGCATGATCTCACTGACCCAGATTTTATAAGGGTCTCCGGTGCGCCGCCAGGGCAGGTCGCGGCCGCTCACAGCGAACCAGGCCTCCATTAAAGGCGCCGCTTTCATCATTTCTTCATTCATTTCTCTATTGCTTAAAGGAAAACCTCCACAGGAGAAAAGTCATCCGCTGTGAAGGTTTTCATTCAGACGGATCACTGAACCGTCTGGCGCATATCAAGAAGCTTCTGCTTCATTTCATCTTCGATACGTTTCAGCTCGACCTCTGCTTCCTTACGTTTCTTGCGGCCTTCGGTCTGGATCTTCATGACCTCATCCAGCGTACTGATCAGCTGCTGGTTGGTCTCCTTGATTGTCTCAAGTTCAACAATACCGCGTTCGGACTCCTTAGCCACATCGATAGAAGCCTGTTTCAGCTTGGCCGCATTCTTCTTCAGCATCTGATTCGTGAGCTCTGTCACTTCACGCTGAGCCTTGGCGGCGTCCTGAGCATGAGCCACGCCCAGGGCAATGACCATCTGGCTCTTCCAGAGGGGGATCGTGGTGACGATGGTGGACTGGATCTTATCAGACATCAGCACATCA
>CADAIF010000117.1 GCA_902787905.1 uncultured Lachnospiraceae bacterium | reverse complement strand
TTCTCCGACAGCTGCTTGGAGTCATTGACATACAGGATGGGGTCATCCATATTCAGAATGACCGCCGCGGCGACCACAGGCCCGGCCAAAGGTCCCCGGCCGGCTTCATCGATCCCGCAGACCACGGCGTCTTTGCCGTACTGCCGTTCAAAGGAAAGCATCCGCTCTACCCTGGCTTTTTCTGCCTCCAGAGCTTTGATCCTTTTCTCCGCGGAGACGATCAGGGCTTTGACCCCGGTCCTTTCATCAGACCGGTAGGATGCGATCAGGTCTGAAAGCGCATCGCCTGACGCGGCCCTGAATTTTGCTGAAATATCAGAAATACGTTCACCTGCCATATAGTCACGCAGCTTTCTTTAAAACAGATTATAAAAGGTTATCCTCCGGTGCCTCCAGGGTGATACGTCCGAGACGGAGGCTGCGGAAATCATCAATGATCAGCTTTGCGGCCTTAGCCTCATCAGGCAGACCGCCTTTGACCAGGCAGCCCCGGGCCAGAGCAATCTCAGAAAGGATCCTGACCGGATCATCGGATGCTTCGATCTGATAACGGGCGGACAGAGCGTCCGGATAGACGCGCTGCATATAGCGGATCAGGATCAGACAAAGCTCCGTCATATTCAGTATATCATCATTAATAGAGCCTGTCATGGCCAGACGATAGCCCACATTCTGATCCTCAAATTTAGGCCAGAGAATACCCGGCGTGTCCAGAAGCTCCACATTTTTATTGAGGCGGATCCACTGCTTGCCCTTGGTGACCCCGGGCTTGTTGCCCGTTTTTGCCACGGCTTTTCCGGCAAAGCTGTTGATAAAGGTAGATTTTCCTACATTGGGAATACCGACGATCATGGCCCTGACCGGGCGGTTTTTAATGCCCCTCTTAAGATCCCGCTCGATCTTCTCCCTGCAGGCCTCCTGGATAATGCCTGTGATGGCACGGATCCCTGCGCCGGACCGGGAATTGATGGCGGCCACATAAAAGCCCTTGTCACGGAAATAGCTCTCCCAGAGTTTATTCTTTTCCGGATCCGCCATATCCGACTTATTCAGCAGGATCAGCCTGGACTTGCCGGCGGCCAGACTGTCAATATCGGGATTCTTACTGGATATGGGACACCTGGCGTCCACCAGCTCGATGACGATATCGATCAGCTTGATATTTTCCTGCATCATGCGGCGGGCTTTGGTCATATGTCCCGGATACCATTGAATATTCATACAGTTTCCTTTACTCGAAGCTGAGATGACTTAAGGGGAAGAGGGTCATCCAGACCTTTCCGGACATCTGATCTTCATCGATCAGACCGATACTGTCCAGCCTGCTGTCATCACGGCTGTTATTATAATTGTCACAGAGGACGAAGTACTGATCATCACCCAGAGTGATGCCCTCCTTTGCGGCACCGCCGTTTTCGATCGGCGAATCATTGAAAGGAATGTCCACGGCCTCATCATTGATATAGAGTATGCCGTCAGTGATACGGACGGTTTCCCCGGGCAGACCGATGACGCGCCGCACATAGGAAGGACTGAACTCAGAGCTGCCTACCCTGACTACGGCGATATCCATACGGTCCGGATTCCCTGTGATGTAGGCCAGTTTATTGATCAGGACCACATCCTCACTCTGCAGGGTGTCACTCATGGACTGGTCGATAATGACCGTCTGCATGCCGAACTGACGCACGGCAAAGGCTGCGGCCATGACCACGATAACGATGCCGAGAACAAAGGCGGCAATACGGATCAGTACATTGCGGATCTTCTGAAGCTTCTTTTTCCTTCTGGTGACTGATACAGTTTTCATGTCTTTTGTCTCCGATTAAAGAAAAAGGACAAGTACATGCGTATTTGTCCCTTTTGCAAAAGTCCTGATTTGTTATTTCACTAACTCTTTGACCTTGGCCTTCTTACCAACTCTGTCTCTCAGGTAGAACAGTTTGGCTCTTCTGACCTTACCGCGTCTGACAACCTCGATCTTCTCAACAACAGGGCTGTGAACCGGCCATGTCTTCTCAACGCCTACACCGTTGGAGTTTTTCCTGACTGTGAAAGTCTCGCGGGCGCCGCCGTTCTGTCTCTTCAGAACTGTGCCTTCGAAAACCTGGATTCTTTCGCGGTTACCCTCTTTGACCTTTGCGTAGACCCTGACGGTATCACCGACAGAGAAGGGGGTGACTTCAGCCTTCAGCTGAGCATCTTCAATACTTTTGATAATGTCGTTCATTGTGAACCTCCTTAAATATTCAGACGTTCTTAATGCCAGATGCAACAGCGGAACATCCATTTACTCACATTGAATTATTTTAACATATGCATTTATGATTGGCAAGCATTAATTTTCAAAAGTTCCAGATAGTGCAGATCCTCATCGGACAGGCTGTCCGCCGCCTGCAAAAGCAGGTCGGGCCGTCTTTCAAAGGTCCGCTTCAGGGACTGCTGCCGCCGCCATTTTTCGATATTGGCATGATGGCCGGAAAGCAGCACTTCCGGTACCGGCTGTCCGTGGAAAACCTCAGGCCTCGTATACTGGGGGTATTCGAGGAGCCCGTCATGAAAGGAATCACCCGCGGCGGAATCCTTGTTATTCAGGACACCGGGCACAAACCTGGAGATGGCGTCGATCATGACCATGGCCGGCAGCTCTCCGCCGGTCAGAACATAATCGCCGATGGACAGGTGGTCCGTGACGATCTCATCCAGGATACGTTCATCTACCCCTTCGTAATGGCCGCAGAGAAAGACCAGCTCCTCTTCCATAGCCAGCTCCTTGGCGATCTCCTGGGAGAAGACCCGGCCCTGGGGGGTCATGTAGATGACTCGGGGCTTTTTGGTCATATCTGCCGTGACGGACTGATAGCAGTCAAAGATGGGATCGGGCTGCATGACCATACCTGCCCCGCCGCCGTAAGGGTAATCATCCACATGCAGATGCTTATCCTTTGAAAAATCCCGGATATTGACCGCGTTGACGCTGATCAGACCGGTGCGCTGGGCACGGCCGATGACGCTTTCGGAAAGGCCTGACATGATCATTTCCGGAAACAGGGTCATAATATGAAAACGCATGCTCATCCTCCCTTAATCATCCATGAGGCCCGGCATCATATGCACCAGCACGGTCCCGGCTTCAAGATCGATATTCAGAATGCATTCCCGGATGACCGGAAGAAGGACCTCCCTGCCATCAGGCATGGCGACCACATAGACATCATTGGCGCCGGTCTGCATGACATCGGAAAGCTGACCCAGTTCCTGCCCCTGATCTGTGACCACCTTCAGGCCGATCAGGTCGGAAATATAATACTCATCCTCTTCCAGAGGGAGGGCGTGGGCCCTGTCGACCAGAAGATCGCATCCTTTATAGGGCTGGGCGTCTTCGATCGAGGCAAATTCCTTAAAGCCGATGATGACCATCCCTTTGAAAAGCCGCACCTTTGCGGGATGCAGCGCAAGTTTTCCTGTTTTGCTGTCGGCGAAGCATTCTTTAAGGTCATAGAAACGATGGATATCGTCTGTTGTAGGATAAACCTTGACCTCTCCCCGGATCCCGTGGGTGGAGGTGATCACGCCGATTCTGAAAAATTCTTCCATAGTACTGCTCCGATATAAGGGAAAGAAAACACCTCAAAACAGACCGTTGCCGGCAGTCCTGAGGTGCTTACGTTTTACTGCAGGATCTCAACGATGACCTTGCGGTCATCCTTAGATGCAGCTGATTTTACAACGGTACGGATCGCCCTGGCGATACGTCCTTTTTTACCGATCACTTTTCCCATATCTTCAGGATCGACCTTAAGTTCCAGAACAATGGATTTGTCGGTGGCGGTCTCAGTAACGACCACGGCTTCAGGATGATCTACCAAAGCGGCTGCAATGACCTCTACTAATTCTTTCATCCTAACTACTCCATTCAGACTGAATTACTTAACGATGCCGGCCTGTTTGAAGAGTCTGCTGACGGTATCAGTGGGCTGTGCGCCTGTAGCTAACCACTTCTGGGCTGCCTCAGCGTTTACCTTGACATCGCTCGGCTCAACGTTCGGGTTGTAGTAACCGATCTCTTCGATAAATTTGCCATCACGAGCGGACCTGGAATCCGCAACAATGATTCTATAGAAAGGAGACTTCTTTGCACCCATTCTTCTTAATCTGATCTTAACTGCCATTTTCTTTCACCTCCTGGTTTTATTTCATTATATGCTAAAAGGGAATTTGAATCTTCCTCTTTTACCCGCTTTAGGCATGCTGCCTCCGAACTGCTTCATCATTTTCTTCATCTGATCAAGCATTTTCACCAGCTTGTTGACCTCGCTGATATCCACACCGGCGCCGGCCGCGATCCTCTTTTTCCTGCTGGGATTTAAGAGAGCCGGATTGGCACGCTCTTCCGGCGTCATGGATAAGATGATCGCTTCTGTTCTGCCGAACTGGCTTTCATCCACCTCCACGTTTTTGAGCTGACTGCTCATTCCCGGGATCATGGTCATCATATCGGAGATGCTGCCCATATTCTTTACCTGCTTCAGGGACTCTAAAAGGTCATCGAAACCGAAATCCGCTTTCTTAAGCTTACGGTTCATTTCCCTGGCCTTTTCCTCATCGATCTGGGATTCCGCCTTCTCGATCAGGGTGAGGATATCACCCATGCCCAGAATACGTGAAGCCATACGGTCGGGATAAAACTGCTCCAGATCCGAAAGCTTCTCGCCCATACCGACATAAAGAATGGGTTTGCCCGTGACCGCCTTGACGGAAAGGGCCGCGCCGCCCCTGGTGTCGCCGTCCATTTTCGTCAGGATGACGCCGTCCAGATTCAGCTGCTCATTAAAGGCCTTGGCCACATTGACTGCGTCCTGACCTGTCATGGCATCCACCACAAAGATGGTCTGGTCCACTGTAATGGCTTCCTGGATCCGCTTCAGTTCAGCCATCATATCCTCGTCAATATGAAGACGGCCGGCCGTATCCAGAATGACCACATTCTGATCATTGGCCCTGGCATGCTCAATGGAAGCCTTTGCGATATCCACCGGGTCCTGCCTGTCACCCATGGAGAAGACCGGCACACCCTGCTTTTCACCATTGACCTGCAGCTGTTTGATGGCTGCGGGACGATAGACATCACAGGCGACAAGAAGCGGCTTACGCCCTTTGGCTTTAAGCTTGCCTGCGATCTTGGCACTGGTGGTGGTCTTACCTGCACCCTGGAGACCTGCCATCATGATGACCGTGATCTCATTGGTGGGCTTAAGCGCCAGCTCGGTGGTTTCACTGCCCATCAGGGAAACCATTTCCTCATTGACGATTTTGATCACCATCTGTCCGGGAGTCAGACTGTTTAAAACGTCCTGTCCCACGGCCCTTTCGGTGACCGCGTTAATAAACTGCTTGACGACCTTAAAGTTGACATCCGCCTCCAGAAGGGCCATTTTGACTTCCTTTAAAGAAGCCTTGACATCCGCTTCCGTCAGACGTCCCTTGCTGCGGAGGTTTTTAAAGACGTTCTGCAGTTTTTCAGATAAACTTTCGAATGCCATAGCCTGACCTCCCCTGCTTAAAGTTCATCGAGCACCTGCTGCGACAGCCGGTTGATAGTGTCACAGGCCTGGCTGAGATACGCCACATCATCCACATGGGCGGGCATATCCGACGCGCAGACATGTATTTTCCGGATCAGTTCCCTGGCCGCCACGAAACGGGCGATCAGGTGAAGGCGCGACTCATAGCCCTGCAGCTGTTTCCTGCAGCGGCGGATGATGTCATAGACTCCCTGCCTGCTGATGTCATATTCCGACGCGATTTCCGCCAGTGTCAGGTCATTGAGGACAAAGTCTTCGTAGATGGCCTTCTGATGGGGGGTGAGAAGCTCACCGTAGAAATCATAAAGCAGTGCGTCTTCCAGAATTTTTTCCATGCTGTCACCTCTGTAAAGTATTTTTACTTTACAGAGGATATATTATCGCAGGCCTCTGCCTTTGTCAATAGTTATTTTTCGGTATTTAAGAAGATACCGGTCATTCCACAGGGGTGAAAAGGGCGTCGACGAAAGCGTCAGCGTCAAAACGCTGCAGATCTTCCAGCTTTTCACCCACGCCGATGTATTTGACAGGCACGGAAAGCTCGGACTGGATGGCGATGGCGATGCCGCCCTTGGCTGTACCGTCCAGCTTGGTAATGATAATG
>CADAIF010000116.1 GCA_902787905.1 uncultured Lachnospiraceae bacterium | reverse complement strand
GTCTCACCGACAGAGTAGGACGGGAAATTGTAGTGGTGCATATAGCGCTTGGAAGTGACAAACTCATTCAGGCCATCCACACGCTGAGCGTCGGAAAGGGGCGCCAGAGTGGTGACGGTGCAGATCTGAGTCTGTCCACGGGTAAACATAGCGGAACCGTGGGTCCTGGCGAAGAGATCAACCTCGGCAGCCAGGGGACGGATCTGGTCGATGGCACGGCCGTCCGGGCGCTTATGATCCTTCAGGATCATTTTACGGACAGTCTTCTTCTGATACTGATATACAGCGTCATCGATCAGGGGCAGCCAGTCCTCATGCTCGGCAAAGGCCTCAGTCAGCTTATCCTTGATCACACGGATATTGGCCTCTCTGACCTGCTTCTCATCAGTGAAGACAGCCTCTTCCATGGCTTCGGGCGGTACGATTTCCTTCATGGCTGCTACCAGCTCTTCCGGAATGACATAATGCTCATAGTCATGCTTGGGCTTGCCGCACTCAGCGACGATCTTGTCGATGAATTCGATGATGGTCTGGTTGACCTCGTGAGCCTTGTAGATGGCCTCGATCATTTTCGCTTCCGGTACTTCCTTGGCGCCGGCTTCGATCATGATGACCTTCTCACGGGTAGATGCCACGGTCAGCGCCAGGTCAGAGACCTGCTTCTGCTCCATGGAGGGATTGATGATAAACTCACCGTCGATCAGGCCGACCTGAGTCATGGCACAGGGGCCGTCAAACGGAATATCGGAAATGCTGGTCGCGATGGCAGAACCCAGCATGGCTGTCAGCTCAGGGCTGCAGGCCGGATCCACACACATGACCAGGTTGTTCAGGGTCACATCATTACGGTAATCCTTGGGGAACAGGGGACGCATGGGCCTGTCAATGACACGTGCTGTCAGGATAGCGTTCTCACTGGGTTTACCCTCACGTTTGTTGAAACCGCCGGGGATTTTGCCGACGGAGTACATCTTCTCCTCAAAATCAACACTTAAGGGGAAGAAATCAATGCCCTCTCTCGGCTTTTCGGAAGCGGTTGCTGTGGACAGGACTGCTGTATCACCATAATACATCAGTGCCGCGCCGTTTGCCTGAGCGGCGACACGGCCGATATCCACGCGCAGCGTTCTGCCGGCGAGGTCCATTGAAAAGCTTTTGAATTCTTTTGCCATTACTTCTCTCCTTCGATTCAGGTCAGGGCTTAAAAAAAAGCCATATGCTGAATAAGGGGTGGACAGGCCACCCCTCTCACAATTACTTTCTTAAACCTAATTTCTCGACGATCGCTCTGTACCTGTTGATGTCTGTTTTCTTCAGATAATCAAGCAGGCCGCGTCTCTGACCTACCATTTTCAGCATACCGCGTCTGGAATGATGATCCTTCTTGTGTGTTTTCAGATGCTCTGTCAGGTCAGCGATCCTCGCTGAAAGGAGTGCGATCTGAACCTCCGGTGAACCTGTGTCCTCAGGTGTCTTGCCGTACTTTGCGATAATCTCTCTCTTCTGCTCTGCTGTAATCATGTTACATCCTCCTTAAAATTGTAAAAATGCCATGTGCCAGGAACCGGTTGGAGCTTCCAAAGATCCGGGCACAGGTTAGTGTATGATCATCCAGAAATCATACTGACTAATTGTAACACACGCTTTAATGCTTGTAAACAACT
Source organism: uncultured Lachnospiraceae bacterium (assembly GCA_902787905.1). GTDB lineage: Bacteria > Bacillota > Clostridia > Lachnospirales > Lachnospiraceae > UBA2912. Next base: position 6,567 of record CADAIF010000116.1, on the reverse strand, counting down.
TTTTTCTCTTCCTGCTTGCATAAAGAGGCAAAACAAGTTAAGATACAAAAAGTACACTGATTTATAATGAAAGAAGGACAGATCATGAAACTCTGGGGCGGACGCTTTACCAAAGAAGAAAACCAGCTCGTACATCAATTCAATGCTTCCATAAGCTTTGATCAGAAATTTTTCCATGAAGATATCGACGGCAGCATGGCCCATGTGACCATGCTGGCAGCCTGCGGCATCCTGACCGATGAGGAAAGAGACGCCATCATCGCGGGGCTGAAAAGCATCCGGGAGGATGTGGACGCCGGCCGTCTTTCCATTACCGAAAACTATGAGGACATTCACAGCTTCACCGAGTCCATCCTGATTGAAAGGATCGGCGACACAGGCAAAAAGCTGCACACCGGCCGCAGCCGTAATGACCAGGTAGCTTTGGACATGCGTCTTTACACCCGCAGAGAGGTGGAGGAGACAAACGCACTTGTCCGTGAGCTTATGGTGACCCTGCTCGATCTGATGAAGGCCCATACGGAGACCTATATGCCGGGCTTTACCCATCTGCAGAAAGCCCAGCCGGTGACTCTGGCCCATCACATCGGCGCCTATTTTGAAATGTTTAAAAGGGACCGGTCCCGTCTGGCGGATATCCGTACCCGCATGAACTACTGCCCTCTCGGCGCAGGCGCTCTGGCCGGAACCACCTATCCTCTGGACAGGGAACTGACCGCCAGTCTCCTGGGCTTTGACGGGCCAACCCTTAACAGTATGGATTCTGTCTCCGACAGAGATTATGTCATCGAGTTTCTGGCGGCACTCTCCACCATTATGATGCATCTGAGCCGTTTCTGCGAGGAGATCATCCTCTGGAACAGTAATGAGTACCGCTTTATCGAGCTGGACGACGCTTACGCCACAGGCAGCTCCATCATGCCCCAGAAGAAGAATCCGGATATCGCCGAGCTGATCCGCGGCAAGACCGGCCGTGTCTACGGGGCCCTTACCGCTCTTCTGACCACCATGAAGGGCCTGCCGCTGGCTTACAACAAGGACATGCAGGAGGATAAGGAGCTGACCTTCGATGCGATCGATACGGTCAAGGGCTGCCTGAAGCTTTTTGAAGGTATGGTCTCCACCATGCAGGTCAATAAGGAAAACATGGCCGCCAGCAGCCGCAGAGGTTTCACCAACGCGACAGACGCCGCTGACTATCTGGTCAAAAACGGGGTGCCCTTCAGGGATGCCCACGGCATTATCGGCCAGCTGGTCCTCCTGTGCATCGACAGGGGGATCGCTCTGGATGATCTGCCGCTTGAGGAATATCAGAAGATCTGCCCGGTCTTCAAGGAGGACATCTACGAGGCCATCAGTATGGAAACCTGTGTCAGCCTGAGGCAGACGATCGGCGCGCCCGGCAAAGAGGCCATGGAAAAGGTCATCGCCGCCGGTGAGGCCTATTTAAATGACAATCCCTAATGACTATACAAAGGTACCTGCGAGGGTACCTTTTTTTAACAATTATCTGTCAGGTACATAAATATGTAGCCAGTTTTACTGCAATATGCTATAATATCTGTTGGAACTGTAAACTATTTATATAGAAGAAGGAGGATCTATATGTCATTTTTCCTTGCGGCGGCAGCTGCCGCTCCAGCATCCGGCACCCTTGACAAAGTAAAGGACATGCTGCTGGATAAGGTGCAGACTCTGGTGATCGCCCTGATCATCCTGGTCATCGGCTGGTTTATCGTCAAATATGTTTGTAAGATCATCGACAGGGCCCTCAGGAAATCCGGTGTCGATCCAAGCGTCGCCGGTTTCGTGAATTCTCTTGCCAAATTCGGACTTCTGGCCCTGCTGGCCATTGTCGTCGTCAGCAAGCTGGGCGTGGACATGACTTCGATCATTGCCCTGCTGACATCCGCAGCTCTGGCTGTCGGCCTTGCCCTTCAGGGCAGCCTGGCCAACTTTGCCGGCGGCGTACTCATCCTGGTGCTGAAGCCCTTCAAGGTGGGCGACTTCATTGATGACGGCGCAGGTCATGAGGGTGTGGTCACTTCCATCGAGATCATCTACACCCGTCTTCTGACGCCGGACAATAAGGTCATCTGTATTCCCAACGGCGCCCTGGCCAATTCAGCCATCGTCAATGTGACCCATGAGGATGACAGGCGTCATGATATCGCTGTTTCCGTCACCTACGGTGAGGACATCGAGCATATCCGTCAGCTGCTCCTTGACATTGCCGCAAGCAGCCGCTTTGTCACCACGAAGGAAAAGCCCATGGTTTTCGTTTCAGCCTTCACGGACACTTCCGTGACCGTCGTCCTTCGTCTCTGGTGTAAAACCTCCCAGTACTGGGATGCCCTCTTCGATGTTCAGGAGAAGATCCGCAAGACCTTCGACGCGGAGCATATCAATGTGCCGCATAACAAGGTGGATGTCACTGTCATGAATGAAGAGAAATGATCCTAAGCAAAAAAGCCTCCGGTTTCGGAGGCTTTTTTTAGTGGCGTACTTATTTGATCTTTCTGACCCTGACAGTGGCCGGAAAGCTTTCCAGCCTGGCCACGATCTCATCGGTCACGGGTGTGCTGATGTCGATCATGGTATAAGCCCAGTCGCCGCGGGACTTATTGGTCATGTCATTGATATTGATGCCCAGCTCAGCGATAGCGCTGGTCAGATGACTCAGTACATTCGGGATGTTTTTATGACAGATGGTCACACGTCCCGGATAGGTGCAGACACCCATATCGCAGTTGGGATAATTGACGGAATTTCTGATATTACCATTCTCAAGGAAGTCGGTCAGCTCCTTGCAGGCCATGACCGCACAGTTGTCCTCGGACTCCTCTGTGGAAGCGCCCAGATGCGGAATAGCTGTCACACCTGCCATGTTGGCGGTCTTCTCATTGGGGAAGTCTGTGACATATCTCTTCACCTTGCCGGAAGCGATGGCCGCCTCAAGAGCATCATCATCCACCAGGGTATCCCTGGCGAAGTTCAGGATCACCACACCGTCCTTCATCTTGGCGAAGGCCTCGGCGTTGACCATCTTCTTTGTGGCATCCATCAGGGGAACATGGACTGTGATATAATCACAGTTGGCATAGATATCATCCAGATTGGAGATATGTCTGATCTCCTTGGAAAGGTTCCAGGCCGCATCAACGGAGATGTAGGGATCGTAGCCGTAGACTTCCATACCCAGGGAAACAGCCACATTGGCCACACGGATACCGATGGCACCCAGACCGATGACACCCAGCTTCTTGCCCAGGATCTCAGTACCGGCAAACTGCTTCTTGCCCTTTTCCACCAGCTTGGCGATGGTGGGATCTTCCTTATTGGCCTGAACCCAGTTGACGCCGCCGACAATATCTCTGGCGCCAAGCAGAAGGCCTGCAACCACCAGCTCCTTAACGCCATTGGCGTTGGCACCCGGTGTATTGAAGACAACGATGCCCTTCTCCGCGCATTTATCCAGCGGAATATTGTTGACGCCGGCGCCCGCGCGGGCGATGGCCAGAAGGGACTCAGGCATCTCAAGATCATGCATGGCCGCACTTCTTACAAGGGCAGCGTCACTCCCCTCAAAAGCCACATTTTTCTCATAACCGGCCGGCAGCAGATCCAGGCCGACATTCGCTATGGGATTCAGACAACTGATCTTCATCTTCCTTAACCTCCCTTATCTTGCGTTCTCTTCCTCAAACTTCTTCATGAATGCCACCAGCTTTTCGACACCTTCTGTGGGCATCGCATTGTAGATGCTGGCGCGCATGCCGCCGACGGTCCTGTGACCCTTCAGGTTCTCAAAACCGGCCGCCTTGGCCTCTTCGATGAATTTGGCATCCAGCTCCTTGTCGCCTGTGACAAAAGGCACGTTCATCATGGAACGGCTGTCCTTTTCCACAGTGCCCTTAAAGAGCTTGCTCTGGTCGAGGAAGTCGTAAAGAATCTTAGCCTTGGCCTCGTTGATCTCCTTTCTCTTCTCCAGGCCGCCTGTCTTCAGGAGCCATTTGAAGACCTTGCCGCAGATATAGATGCCGTAGCAGGGAGGTGTATTGTAAAGAGAATCATTATCCGCATGGGTCTTGTACTTCAGCATGGTGGGTGTGCCCGGCAGGACATCGTCGGAGATCAGGTCTTCCCTGATGATGACGATGACGGTACCGGCGGGACCGACATTCTTCTGTACGCCTGCGTAGATGATGCCGTATTTGGTCACATCAACGGGTTCGGACAGGAAGCAGGAAGACTGGTCGGAAACCAGGATCTTGCCCTTGGTGTCCGGCAGCTGATGGTACTTGGTGCCGTAGATGGTATTATTCTCACAGATGTAGACATAGTCCATATCCTCTGTGATGGGCAGGTCGCTGCAATCCGGGATATAGGTAAAGGTCTTGTCCGCGGAGGAAGCCAGCTCCACAGCCTCGCCGTAGATCTTGGCCTCGGCGAAAGCCTTCTTGGCCCACTGGCCTGTCAGGATATAGCCGGCCTTGCGGTTTTTCATCAGGTTCATGGGCACCATGGCAAACTGCTGATGGAAGATCTGCCTCCGCCTCTTTGATGATCTTGTCAAAGGCCTTGGAGCGATGACTCATCTCCATAACGGACATGCCGGTGCCCCTGTAATCAAGCATTTCATCTGCAGCTTCCTGAAGGACTTCAACGGGCAGCACTGCAGGACCCGCTGAGAAATTGTAAACTCTGCTCATGTTAATCATACTCCTTATACTTATTATACATCTTCCTGAGAGAAGGTTTCGGAGATGGAAGCGCCCGGCGCCACCATCGGCCATACCTTTTCTTCGGGATCGATGATACAGTCGATCACTGCGGGCCCGCCGAGACGGAGTGCCCACTCAAAAGCTTCTTTAAACTCTTCCGGCGTCTTCACGCGCTTTGCCGGCACGCCGAGGCCCTCAGATGTTTTGACGAAATCCACCTTATCAAAGAGCTCTGTGTTGGAATAACGCTTTTCGTAGAAGAGATCCTGCCACTGATGCACCATGCCCAGGACATGATTGTTCATGACGATCTCGATCACCGGGATATCATACCTGGAGGCTGTGGCCAGCTCATTCAGATTCATACGGAAGCAGCCGTCGCCGGCAATATTGACAACCGTTTTGTCCGGACATCCCAGTTTGGCACCCATGGCGGCGCCGAGACCGTAACCCATGGTGCCCAGACCGCCGCTGGTCAGGAACTGACGGGGCTCGCTGTATTTATAAAACTGCGCGGCCCACATCTGATTCTGGCCGACCTCGGCACAGATTGTGGCCGCACCGTTGGTCATTTCATAGACCGTCTCCACGATTCCCGGGCCTGTCAGAACATCTTTAGTATATGTCAGCGGATAACGGGATTTCATTTCCCTGATATGACGCAGCCAGCTGTCATGCTCCAGGGGATCCAGCCTGTCACACAGAGTCTGAAGGATCACCTTGGCGTCGCCGATGAGCTGGTGGGCACAGACAATGTTCTTGTCGATCTCCGCCGGATCCACATCGATGTGAATGATGTCCGCGTGCTGGGCAAAGGTTTTGGGATTGCCCAGAACCCTGTCGGAGAAACGGGTACCTGCCGCGATGACCAGATCCGCCTCCTGAATACCGAAGTTGGAGGACTTGGTGCCATGCATGCCGATCATACCGGTGTACAGATCGTCACGGCCGCAGAAAGCGCCCTTGCCCATCAGGGTATCCGCCACAGGGGCCTGGATCTTCTTGACGAAATTCCTCAGCTCATTGGAGGCATCCGCCCGGATCACGCCGCCGCCCACAAGGACAAAGGGACGCAGGGCGTGATTGATCAGGTCAACGGTGACATCGACCTCCTTCGGGTCCAGCATGGCCGTCTTCCTGCGTACAGGCTTCGGCGGCTCAAAGGTGTACTCCGCTTCCTGAGCTGTCACATCCTTGGGAATATCCACCAGCACAGGTCCGGGCCTGCCGGTTCTGGCGATGTGGAAAGCCCTGCGGATGGTCTCCGCCAGCTGATTGACATCCTTGACGATAAAATTATGCTTGGTCACCGGCATGGTGATGCCGGCGATATCGATCTCCTGGAAGCTGTCCTTGCCCAGAAGACTTAAGTTGACGTTGCAGGTGATGGCGACCACCGGTACAGAGTCCATATAAGCCGTGGCAATACCTGTGACCAGATTTGTGGCCCCCGGACCGGAGGTCGACAGACATACGCCGACCTTGCCGGTCGCCCTCGCGTAGCCGTCCGCCGCGTGAGAAGCCCCCTGCTCATGAGAAGTCAGGACATTCCTGATCTCATGACTGTGTTTATATAAGGCGTCGTAAAGGTTGAGGAATGCGGCAAGAAGGAAGAATGCTCCGGGGAGCATCCAGAATTTGAATCGTTTCATTATATTGTTTATATGAGTATTCGGGTCTGGCGACGGTACTCGGCGTAACCGGGCTTGTTGGCGAGCTGGCGGTGCTCCATCAGGGGGACGGAGATGCCGAGGAACATCGCGGTCATGGCGACAGGCGCGAGGACGAGAAGATCAAAGCCTTCAAGGGAGGCATACATTATCCATATTCCCCACCAGAACTG
>CADAIF010000115.1 GCA_902787905.1 uncultured Lachnospiraceae bacterium | reverse complement strand
AAAAAAACTTCTCTTCATGGCCGCCTCCTAATCTTCCCTGTCCCAGCTGCGCTGGAGGAACAGGATCAGGGCCAGGATCATCAGAGCCACCACGACCGCGGCCGCGGCCATCTTGTCAAGGGACAGCTCCCTGAACCAGTTATTGAAGAGATGCTGGAGCAGATACATGCTCTCGTGAGGATAGTCTCCCGCCACCAGATAAGCCTCCCTGAAGACCTTAAAGGAATTCAAAAAGGCCAGAACCGTGATCGTATACAGGGTCGGCAGAAGATGCGGCATGGTGATAAAGCGGAAGCACTGGAAGGGTCCGGCGCCGTCTGCTCTGGCCGCCTCATAGAGGGTGTCCGGGATGGATGTCAGACCGGCCATCCACAGAACGATATTGTAGCCCAGGTTCTTCCAGACATAGCTGAAGACCAGGACCCAGAAGGCATAGCCGCTGCTCATCCAGTTCTGGCCCGGCAGTCCCAGGGCATGCAGAGCGCCGCTGAAATAGCCGCTCTGATGGAACAGAAGCCGCCAGATCAAAACCACCGAAGCCACCGGCACCGCCATGGGCACCAGGTAGGCGCTCTTTAAATAGCCTGCCAGGGCGCCGAAACCTGAATTAAGAAAGACAGCGATCAGCAGGGACAGGGCCATCAGGATCGGAATGCAGATCAGCATAAAGCGGAGGGTATTGGAAAAAGCCAGCCGGAAGGCCGCGTTTTTAAAGACCGCCATATAATTATCCAGAAAAACGAACCTGGAGCCTGTCACGTTGACGACCGACCTTCTCAGTACATCGACAAAGGGAATCAGCACAAAAATGCTGACTCCCGCCAGGCTTGGCAGGATGAAGGCAATATCCTTCATCCCGCCCTTTTTTCTTTTAGATTTCATCATTTTTTATTCGGAAAGGTAAATGTTGATATCCTGCAGCACCTGATTGACACAGTCGTCAACCGCGGCCTGACCTGTCACAGCAGGCAGGCAGTCCTTGCAGATATAGTCCAGGATGACCTCGTCAGTGTAGGCAGGCGTATCCAGAGTCTGCAGCAAGGTCTTCATTTCGGCGCAGTACTCTTCCGTCGGCCAGTAAACCTCCATGGTGAGTTCATTGCCGTTCTCATCCGTGGTGCCGATGCCGCCGGTGGACTGACCGGGCGTATACCATTCCTGACCGATATTAGGATCGATCACAGACTGGTCAAAGGCTGCCATGTTGACCGGGAAGCCGTTATAACCGCCGGTGCTGTCAGCCGCCTCCGGCCCCAGCATATATTCCAGGAAGGCCTTGGCAGCCTCCGGCTCCTTTGTCTCACCGGAGATACCGAAGATCTTCGTCGGTACATAGACATTGGAAAGGGCACCGGGCATTGCCTTATAGCCTATTGCGCTGTCCTGCTTATTGGCAGAGTACAGGTACTCAAGGCCCTCAGTACCGCTCAGATTTCCCAGAGCGATCTGGTTGAGGCCTGCCAGGATCTCCATGGTGTTCCAGGAAGGATCGCCGCCTGAAAACATGGTGTAGCTGGTATCCATTTCAGGATCGTTAAACCACTCCATATAGGAGTCCATATTCGCTCTGCTCTCCTCGGAAAGGGCTTCTTTGCAGGCATCCGTGGTCTTTATCACCTGCTCGAAATAGGCCTTCAGCTTATCCCCGTCCAGAGAGCCGTCTTCCTTGAACCAGTCCGCGGAGCTGGCCGGCATCAGTGTGCCGAACAGAGTCAGCAGGCTGTATTCATCCATGAATTTCTGATACTGGGTATGGTCAGATACGGCAAAGTCAGCCGCTGCCTTGCCAAGATCCTCAATGCTGTTGATCTGATCCAGCATTTCCTGACGTCCGATGATCACCGGCATGGTAAAGGCCGCCGGGATCGCGTAGAGCTTGCCATCCGTTTCATAGGTACGGGCCACATTATCAAAGAGACCGCTCTTTGCGCTGACCTTGTCCACCACATCGGCCATGATCTCGGTATTCAGTGTCCTGATGGCGTCGGAAGATGTCACCGCATCCTCGCCGGAAATGCCGAATTCGTAGGCGACATAGATCTCCGGGTGTGACTTCTGGAACATGGCGCCCATCTGTCTGACTGCGTAATCGTCATACAGAGAATAGACCGTGATCTGCTCGTCCGGTCTGGAGGGCAGGCTGGGATCGTAAGTGTATTTGTAAAGGGTCATACGGGAATTCGCCAGGGAATAGTCCTCAAAAAGGGTCATAAACTCCTCGTTTTCCCTGACGATCAGCTGCTCCACATAGGCATCCGGAGAAACCATGGAGGTCAGCGCGCCGTCCACCAGCCGCGTATTCTCCCCACTGGCCACATCATAACAGAAGATACCGTCACTGCCCGCGCTGTAGAGCTTGCCGGAATCAGGACTGTCGGCAAGGCACTGGATACCTCTGCTGCTGTTGAACACATCCACAAAACCTGAGATATCCTCGGCTTTTTCACCTGTGGCCGTATCATAACAGAAAGCATTATCCCAGCCCACAGACATCAGCCTGTCCCCGCAAAGGGCTATATAGGAGACATATTCCATATCGGAAATCGTCTTTTTCAGACTGCCGTCCTCGGTGCTGATCATGTAGATGCTGCTGTTATCATCACAGATGAAGAGATTGCCGTTCTCCGCCAGCTTCATGCTGCTCAGATAGCTGTAGGACTGGTCATCGTCATTGCCGCCTTCGGGGTCTCCGCCTTCGTTGATGATGATATCATCTTCACCGGTCTCATAAGCGATCACCTCACCGGCCTCGCCGTTGTCGATGTCCGCACCTTCTTCTTCCTTATATTCATCATGGCGGCTCGAGCTCAGCGTATCCACGGCCACAGGCAGCTGACGGTAATTGCCGTCCTTGTCGCCATAGACAAAGATACGTTTTTCATCGGTAATACTGTAAGTGCCGTCGTCACGTTCCTCCGTGGTGCTGGCATAAACAGCGGCAGACAGAACCATGTCGCCGGCCGGGTTCCAGGCAACGGATTCTACATTGACGTTGACCCAGACACCATCGGTCTTTTCCGGAACCTGGTCCCCTAAAACAGACATCAGATCAAAGCCGGTATCCGTCCAGCTTTTGCCATCCGCAGAAGAAAGCACATGATATTCTGTCCGGGAATCCTCCTCTGAGTATTCCTCACCTGTCGGATAATATTCTTCCACAACCATGGTCCTTAAAGACCCGTCACTCAAGGACGCTATGCCCTTGATATAACTGTAATTGGCATCGGAACCTTCCGGATTGGCCGAAGGCTGGCCCAGCATCTCTTCCACATAACGGCCCATGCCGTTTTCCTCGGCAGCCTGCTGGTTTCCATTTCCGGAACCGCCGGAGGAAGATGCTCCGCCGCCTGATGAAGCGCCGCCGCAGCCGGCCAGTAAAGCCGCTGTCAGTGTCAATGCCATTGTTGCACGCATCCACTTCTTCATAGTAGACCTCCTTCTATCAAAATATAAATCAGACTGATATCTCTCCTGTGCCTCCCATTATATCAGATAAGTCCGGAAACAGTCCTTAAAATTCAAAAATCAAAGCTTACAAATCCCTTAAGAAAATGAGACCTGATCCGACAGCTGTTCCCGAAGGGTCCTGCGCTCTTTTTTGCGGGTGATCTCCACCAGCTGCAGCGCCGTCCGGTCCACCACCGTCGTCCTGACCGGATCCTGGGCCGCTGCCCTTCTGAGGCATTCCATCAGGCTCCTTAAGTGATCCTCGTCCTTCATATTGATGAAATCGATCAGGATAATGCCGGAAAGCCCTCGCAGACGGATCTGCCGCATGGCCTCCCCGGCCGCCTCCAGGTTGATCTTATAGAAATGATCCTCATAATTCCCCTTGCCCGTGGATTTGCCCGTGTTGACGTCGATCACGGTCAGGGCTTCGGTCGGTTCAATGACCAGGTAGGCGCCGGACTTTAACCAGACCTTTTTCGCCAGAGCCTTCTCCACCCGGGCTTCTATATTATAAAGCTTGATCAGGGGATAATCGTCCTGATAAAAACGAAGCCCCGGCAGCCCCTTTAAGTTTTCCGCCACTTCAGGCAGGTCCGTGGTCACCTTAAGGCCCCCTTCGGGCAGATGCCTCTGGATCATCTGTTCATAGGCTGTTACGCCCTGGCGGAGCACTGAATAGCAGGTTCTCATCCTGTAGGTTGACATAATTTCGTTATGGTCAACCAGAAGCTTATCCATCTCATCTTCGATCAGGGGTGCCTCTCTGCCCTCGGCCAGGGTACGGACAGTCCAGCCGTGATCCGGGTCCTTTTTGGAAATGATCTGAGCCAGCCGTTCCCTCTCCTTCTTATCCCTGATCCTGGAGGAGATACGGACCCCCACATGGGAAGTATCCAGAACCACAAAGCGGCCGCTGAAGGTCAGGGCTGAGGACAAAGTCCAGGACTTGGTCTTCAGGTTTTCCCTGCTGACCCTGACCAGAAGTTCATCCCCCGCGACCACCGGCGCTTTCCTGCCGGGATTCACAAAATGATGCTCTGTATTTTCCGTCAGGGAATAATAGCCCATGCACCCGGGCAGAAATTCCACGAAGGCAGCGGATATATTCTGTACAATGTATTTGACCTTACCGATATAAAGGCCGCCTACCCTTACCCGGGCATCCCGCTGTTCCGCCTGCAGGTCGATCAGGGTATCCCCCTGAAAACAGCAGGTCAGCAGGCGGTTCTGATAGCCGCAGATCACGATATGACAGGCACTCATTATCTATCCATTCCCTCTTTACTCTCTATAACCATCTATATAGTTCTTTTAATAATCTATCTAAAATCAGCACTTTTCCAGGGACACCAGCCGTCTCTCCCCGTCCTTGCCCAGGTCTGTGTACATATCCAGGCGGCTGATCAGCCAGGCATAAGGATCCGCCGGCAGGTCATTCAGCCTGCAGAAGGTTTCAAGGACCAGCTCCGGCTTCAGGTTCGCCGCACTGCCGGCGCTGACCTGCATCAGGATCTCGCCCTGATCTGTCACTGACAAGTCATAGATCAGGGGACGGATGTCCACAATGCGCTCACTCTTCTTGGTCTTTTTCAGGACCTGGATCTCCGGCCTGGCCATAAAATCTGCCATCGCTGCCTTAAGGTCACTGACCGGCATGGGCATCATATCTTCCCTGAAGGCGATCTTATAGTCTGCGCCGGCCACTAAGGACATGGCATTACCTGCGTTTTCATCCAGGGCATGGATGCTCAGTATTTCCACGCCCTCAGCCATCTGAGCCGCCAGAGCCGCTTTCATCTCATCAAGGTCACCGGCCGAGACCACTTCTATATCCATATATTCACCGCTGCTCTCCAGGCCTACCCCTAAAGGAGAGGCAAATGTGATCAGCTGATGGGGATGAAAGCCCTTGGAATAGGCCATATCAAAACCGGCCCTGCGAAAGGCCTTCTGGAAGTAACGCATCATATCCAGATGACCGATAAACTTAACGACGCCATGCTTGCCGAAACGTATCCTAAGCTTCATAACAGACACCTCCGTCGTATTTTCTGCAGCCGCAGCCGGAACATCCCTGTCTGCAGTTGGGCGTTACAAGTCCTTCCTTCGCCCGCGCGTATTCACGCTTTAAGAAATCCTTGGTCACACCTGCGTCAATAAAATCCCAGGGCAGGATCTCATCCAGGTCCCTTTCCCTGTGCACAAAGAAGTCACCGTCCACGCCGCAGTTTTCAAAGGCCTGAAGCCACAGGTCATAACGGAAGTATTCCGACCAGGCATCATAGATACAACCCAGCCTATAGGCCTCCAGAAGGACCGGCCCCAGCCGTCTGTCACCCCGGGCGAAAATACCCTCCAGCCGGGTCAGGTCAAACTCATGCCAGTTGTATCTGAGGCTCTTATGATTGATCATATCCTTCATTTCCCGGCTCAGGACCTTCTGCCTGGCCGTAAACTCCTCACTGGTACACTGCCTGGTCCACTGGAAGGGGGTAAAGGGCTTGGGTACGAAGAAGGAGGTACTGGCGACAATGTCCACACGACCGTTGCCCGGGCGCTCACTCTTGGGGATGCTGTAAAAGACCCTGGCGATCTGGTCTGCCAGATGGGCGATGCCCTTGACATCCTCCTCCGTCTCCGTGGGCAGGCCCAGCATGAAATAAAGCTTGACCCGGTTCCAGCCGCCGGCAAAGGCCTGGGCCGCGCCGCCCAGGATATCCTCTTCTGTCAGACCCTTGTTGATCACATTACGCATGCGCTGGGTGCCCGCCTCCGGGGCAAAGGTCAGACTGCTCTTACGCACATCCTGGACCTTACTCATCACATCCAGCGAAAAGGCGTCGATACGCAGGGAGGGCAGAGAGATATTCACCTGTCTTGCCTGACAGGTCTCAAGGAGAAACTCTGTCAGCTCTTCCAGTCTGGAATAGTCACTGGAGCTGAGACTGCTTAAGGAGATCTCATCATGACCTGTGGCGTTTAAGCCGGCCATGGCATGGGCCTTAAGATAGTCCAGGTCCCTCTCCCTGTTGGGCCTGTAGACCATACCGGCCTGGCAGAAACGGCAGCCGCGGATGCAGCCGCGCTGGATCTCCAGCACGACCCTGTCCTGGGTGACCTTGATAAAGGGCACCAGGGGCTTTTCCGGGTAGGAAACGGTCGCAAGGTCCTGTACCACCTGCTTTTCGATCCTTTCAGGCACGTCCGGGCGATTGGGCTTAAAGGAAGCGATGGTCCCGTCTTCATGGTAGGTCACATCATAAAAAGCCGGCACATAAAGACCCGGGATCTGAGCAGCCTTCAGAAGGAAAGCCTCCCTGCTGCCGCCCGCCGCCTTATGGGCCTTATAGGCATCCATCAGCTTGTCATAAACCGTTTCGCCTTCGCCGATATAGAAGATATCAAAAAAGTCAGCCAGAGGCTCCGGATTGTAAACGCAGGGACCGCCGCCGATGACGATGGGATCCCCGTCCTTCCTGTCTGCAGCCAACATTGGGATGCCGGACAGGTCCAGCAGCTGCAGGACATTGGTATAGCACATCTCATACTGAAGCGTAATGCCCAGAAAATCACATTCCCTGACAGGCCGCTGGGATTCCAGGGTAAATAAAGGGATATTCTCCTTATGCATGATCCGGTCAAGATCCATCCAGGGGGAATAGACCCGCTCACAGCAGACATCCTCCCTGCGGTTCAGCATATCGTAGATGATCTGGATCCCCAGATAGGACATACCGATCTCATAAACATCCGGAAAAGCCATGGCGAACCTGACCGGGTACCGGTCCGGATCCTTGTAAACGGCATTGATCTCGTTGCCCAGATACCTGGTCGGCTTTTCCACCTGCAGCAGGATCTTATCGCTTAATGCCAGTTTTCGCATGTAGACACCTCTTATATGGGGCAGACAGATCTGCCCTTCAAATCACAGACCAGCCGCTTACGCGTCTGGTCTGCCTGTTTTTCATTGTTCAGATAGTCAAAGTTTTTAAACAGTCTTCACTGTATTCTTCAGCGCCTTCTGCATGAAATCCTGAGGCAGCGGCGCCGCGGCGTGACTTGCATTGATCAAAAAGCCTCTGACCTGTTCCGGCAGCGGCATCTGAGCCAGCTGCTCAAAGGTCCGCTGGGCCACATTGAACTTCTTTCCGGCCCGGAAGGCTTCATATTCCATCCCATCCGTAAAAATGGGGATCACCGACTCCTGGGTCTGATTATTCTTGAGCAGAAGCAGCTGAACCTCTCCCGGTTTCTTCGGATTTGTCACAAAGGGCATCAGGAACTTCGCCGTTTTCAGGGAAGCAGAGAACTGCTGGTCCAGATTAAATCTGTACAGCCTGTCTGGGTTGACCGCCTGCCGCCTGAACTCCTGCATATAAAGGAGCATATTGGCCTGGACCGCCGGATTTTCCAGGGGCAGCTGTCCCTTGGGCATATTGGCCGGCACCCGCCGCTTGGCGATCTCGTAAAGGTAGACATGATAGGTCTCCTCTTCCGACACAAAATCCGCCGCATTGGCGCCGACGATATAAAGGTTGCCGATCAGACCGATCAGGGCATTCTTATCCACCTTCTGCACCGTGGTCTTCTTATCTTCAGAAAGCAGGGCTGCAGCGGCAGCCTCAGCCGCAGACGCTTTCTCATAGAAGGTGGCTGTGACATCATTCTCACCGGGCTTTCTGACCAGGAAAGGATGACGCGTCACCTGAGAGATCAGGCAGTAGTATTCCCTGATATTTTTGAAATTCTTCAGGTAAAGTGCCTTTTTGCGGGCCATTTCCGCCTTTTTC
>CADAIF010000114.1 GCA_902787905.1 uncultured Lachnospiraceae bacterium | reverse complement strand
TTCCGTCAGGTGTCATAATGGATTCAGGGTGAAACTGCAGCCCGTAAATGGGATAATCTTTATGCTGTACAGCCATGATCTCGCCTTCTGCGGTCATGGCCGTGACCTGCAAGACCTCGGGGATCGTGCCGGCATCTGCCGCAAGGGAATGGTATCTTGCCACCGGCGCGGTCTCCGGGCAGCCCTTAAAGAGGGGGCAGCCGGTGGTGAAGGAGACCTCGGACTGTTTGCCGTGCATCAGCTTCGCGGCGTAGATGATCTTCGCGCCGAAGGCGGCGCAGATGGCCTGGTGGCCCAGACAGACGCCGAGGATTGGGATATCATGAACGCTTTTTACAAGATCGATCAGGACGCCCGCGGCCTCCGGTCTGCCCGGACCCGGCGAGAGAATGATATGGTCCGGCTTTAAAGTCCTTATTTCTTCCACCGTCATGTCATCGTTGCGGATGCCCCGGATATCCGGGCAGATCTCGCCGATGAGCTGATAGAGGTTATAGGAAAAACTGTCATAATTGTCGATGAGCAGGATCATAGGTCTTCCTCCTGGGCCAGCTGCAGTGCTTTCAGCGATGCCCTGGCCTTGTTCAGGCATTCCTCATATTCCTTTTCGGGAACAGAGTCGGCGACAATGCCTGCGCCGCTTCGCACAAATACCTTGCCGTTTTTCCTGTAGGCAATGCGGATGGCGATGCAGGTGTCCATGTTTCCGGTGAAGTCGATGTAGCCGATGGCGCCGCCGTAGATGCCGCGTTTGTTGTTTTCCAGTTCTCCGATGAGCTGACAGGCCCTGATCTTTGGCGCGCCTGAAAGTGTCCCGGCAGGAAGGACTGCCTCGATCGCATCCAGGGCGTCTTTGTCGTCCCGGAGCCTGCCGCGTACCGTTGACCCGATGTGCATGACATGGGAAAAGCGTTCCACAGAGTGGAGCTTTTCGACCCGGACCGTGCCGAACTGACTGATCTTTCCCAGGTCGTTTCTGCCCAGATCCGCCAGCATGTTATGCTCGGCCAGCTCCTTTTCATCGGCCAAAAGCTCGGCTTCCAGAGCCAGGTCCTCCTCCTTTGTCCTTCCTCTCGGCCGCGTTCCGGCCAGGGGAAAGGTGTGCAGGATACCGTTTTCCAGCTTTACCAGGGTTTCCGGTGAAGCCCCGGCCACCTCCACATCTGTCCCTGAGAAATAGAACATATAGGGCGACGGATTAATGGTGCGCAGCACCCGGTAGGTGTTAAGAAGGCTGCCCTCAAAGGGGGCGCTCAGGCGGTTGGAAAGAACAATCTGGAAGATGTCGCCTTCCCGGATATAGTGCTTCGCCTTCTCAACCATGGCGCAGAAGGCGGCTTTGTCAAAGAGGGGAGTGACCTCACCCAGGAGTTTTCCGCCGGGTTCATCCTTGCTTTCTCCCTTCCGGAGCAGGTCGGAAAGCTGCCGCAGGTCCAGCAGGGCCTTATTGTAGTTTGTTTCCGGGTAGTCAAGAGCCATGTTGACGATCAGGATGATCTTCTGGCGGATATTGTCGAAAACGATCACCTTGTCAAAAAGCATCAGGTCTACATCCTTGAAGAATTCGTTATCTTCCACGAGACATCTCACGGAGGGCTCGCTGTAGCCCAGATAATCATAGGAGAAGTAGCCGACCAGGCCGCCTGTAAAGGGGGGAAGATAGTCAAAACGGGGACTTTTGTAATCTTCAAGGATCTGGCGGAGATAGGCGGAGGGGTCATCTGTCTGCAGTTTAAGACTCCCGATTTTCATCTCGCCGCCCTGGCAGCTGATCTCCGTTTTCGGGTCGAAACCCAGAAAGGTGTAGCGGCCCCATGTTTCATCGGCCCGGGCGGACTCCAGCATGTAACAGTGTTCCGATACATGCTTCATTTTTTTCATGACCTCGATCGGCGTCGTAAAGTCGGAATAGAGCTCGCAGCTTACCGGGAGCACCTTATATTCTCCGGCAGCAGCGATCTCCCTGATCTGAGAGAGGGTTGGCATAATGTTCATCTCACATACCTCCTGAATAAAAAAAGTCCCTGACAGAATAAGATTCTGTCAAGGACGAATGATACACAATCCGCGGTGCCACCTTGATTCACGAGTCCCCTCGCGCGCTTAGCAGGATACCAGCATATCCCCGGCAAATGACGTCTGCCTGCAACGTCGCAGAATACTCAGTCCGAAAAGAACCTTTGACTGCGCCCTCAGCGGTCCATTTGACAACTTGTTTCTTACCTGATTCTCAGCAGCGCAGGCTCTCTGTGAAGGCATCATTGCCGTTATCTCCGCGTCAACGGTTTAAAGTTTTATTAAATTAAAAGAATAGTAGCATAAAAACGACATATCTGTCAAGGATTTTTTGACAGGCCGGAAAAAGGTATTGACAAAGCCTCGCAATCGGGATAAAATGTAGAAAACCGAAACGTTTCGGTTTTGGAATTCAGCAATCATCTGTCAATCATATAAAAATCATACATGGGAGGTTTATCATGTCTTACGTTACTTCTTTTAAGATGCTCGAGGATGCAAGAGAAGGCGGCTACGCCATCGGCGCTTTCAATGCCGAAAACATGGAAATGGTCAAGGCCATCATTCAGGCGGCTGAGGAGCTGAAGGCTCCGGTCATGGTCCAGACATCCGCCAAGGCGATCGCTTATGGTACAGTGGCGACCTTTGAGGCCATGGTCAGGTCTGAGGCTGAAAGAGTCAGCGTGCCTGTCGCGCTGCATCTGGACCACGGCGACAGTGAGGAGCTTTGTCTTCAGTGTCTGGCCGGCGGTTATACATCCATCATGATCGACGGTTCCAAACTGCCCTATGATGAGAACAAGGCAATGACAAAGAGAGTGGCAGGCATGGCAAAGGTTCTGGGCATTCCCTGTGAGGCTGAGCTGGGTCATGTAGGCGGCAAGGCTGAGGATGACAACAGCAAGCCGGACATCTATACGGATCCGGAGGAGGCCAGACAGTTTGTGGAGGAGACCGGCGTGACATCTCTGGCGGTAAGCATCGGTACATCCCATGGTTTCTATAAAGGCGTTCCGGTTCTGGATATGGAGAGACTTTCCGAGATCAAGGCCGCAGTGAGCGTTCCGCTGGTTCTGCACGGGGCTTCCGGTCTTTCCGATGAACAGGTCAGGGAGTGCGCCAGAAGGGGTATCTGCAAGGTGAATTTTGCCACCGAGCTCAGGGATGCCTACAGCAGGACTGTTCAGAAATACTTTGAGAAGAAGCCGAACGTGGTGGATCCCAAGGAATACAGCCGTGAGGCTATGGCTGCCGTTAAGGAGATCGTCAAGGCCAGGATCCTGGTCTGCGGCTGCGAAGGCAAGGCCGACTAAAGAAGTGCTGCTTAGAAAAAGGACTCGCACAGGGTGTGTGCGGGTCCTTTTTCAGTGTGGACACGAAAGATTCTGTGTCAGGCCTTCTGCAGTTTGACGATCTCCACAGTGTCCACGTATTTTTCCTTGCATGCGCCGATGTCCTTCATATGGGGATGGGCGGCATGCAGGGCCAGGCTTTCGGAATCTTCCCATTTTTCCAGCAGCACGACCTCATCCGGGTCGTCCGCACCGAAATAGTATCTGTACTGGATGTTGCCGGCGTCGTTTCTGCAGGCAGCGGCCAGGCCGCTTTCTTCCAGAGCATTCACAAAGGCTTTTCCCATGCCCTTTTTGCAATGATAGGTCACGTAAACATAGATCATGATGCTGCCTCCTGTTTTTGATTTATTATAGCACAGGTCTTTCCAGGCCTGCAACGGGGCCCTCGCAGCCGGGCGGTCAGGCTGACAGCATAACCATTTGTTATGGAATATGCCAATGAACATTCATTTTCCAAAGAAACCATTCCGTATTATAATGCTTATGTGAACTGAAAGATTTTGATGCGCATCTTCCTTTCAGTAGGTTCTTAAAGAGAAAGGAAGAAAAATATGTTAGTTCAGGTAATTCTGGCTGTGATCCCGATCGCATGGCTGATCATTTCCATGGCGGTCCTCAAAATGGCCGGTTATAAATCATGCGGTATTGGTCTGATCATTTCTGCTGTGGAAGCTTTTGCCATCTACGGACTCAGTCTCGGCGAGGTCGTCACCGGCACCCTGGAGGGTGTGATCGCCGCGGTATGGCCGATCTGTATCATCATTGTCGGCGCCATGTTTCTTTACAACATGAGTCTTCGCACAGGTTCCATGAATGTGATCAAAAAGATGCTGGCCTCCGTGTCCAACGACAAGCGTGTGGCGGCTCTGGCCAACGGACTGGTGGCTCTGACCGGAAACGTCTACCCCGTTATTGCTCCCCTGATCGGCGGTATCGGATGCTTCGTCACCGGTTCTGCGACATCGGCCTGCGTCATGTTTGCAAGTCTGCAGCAGAACATCGCCCAGCAGCTGGGCATCAGTGAGGCCTGGCTGATCGCCGCCAACTCCGCCGGCGCTACCGCAGGCAAGATGATCTCTCCGCAGAGTATTGCTCTGGGTGTCGCCGCCATCGGTGTCCCGGGCTCCGACGGCCGGATCATGTCCAGGACGATCGGCTGGTGCGCACTTTACATTGTGATCGTCTGCGTGGTGTGTTATCTGGGCGTCATCCTGTAAAGAAAAACAAAGCAAAGGGCCTTTTCGAAGGCTCTTTGTTTTTACCTGACAGGACAGATTACGGGTTTTTGACGCTTGAAGCGGCGGCCCTGTCCAAAAGGATCAAAGCGATTGAGGAGGAGCTTGGCGTCACGCTTTTTACCAGATCTCATTACGGTGTCCATCTGACGCCGGAGGGGGAGATCGTCATGCGCCATATCAGTCTGACTGCCAGTCAGCCGGATTCTCTGCAGCTGCCTCAGGTCCGGGCTTTTACCGATATGCTCAAAGAAATGTCTGCATAATAGAAAAAACGCTTACCTGTGGGTTTGCCGATCCCATGGCAGGCGTTTTTCCTGTTTCAACAGACAAAAAGGAACTGTTACGCAGCGGAATGCTTTGAAGATTGCGTATGGCATTTTCCGCCCGCACAGACAGTATAGCATTTTGTTAAACCTGAAGAAAACGAATCCTGCGACAGGTTAAGGATAACCGATTGGAATGGACGGAAGGAAAAAGGGTTAGAGGTTTTAATTCGCCGGAAGTTATATTATAATATTTATAATAAAGACAGATGAAGGGAGAGTCACAGATGGGTGATTTTCATTACGAATATGAAATGCCTGCCATGACGGCGGACATTGCTGTTTTCACTGAAAGGGCAGGAGACCTGTATCTTCTGCTGATCCGCAGGGGCAATCCCCCCTTTGAGGGCTGCTATGCTCTGCCCGGCGGTTTTGTGGAAAAAGGAGAGACCGTGGATGAGGCGGCGGCCAGGGAGCTGGCGGAGGAGACCGGCGTGACCGGCCTTTTAATGGATCAGCTCCGGACCTTCAGCCGTCCCGGCAGGGACCCCAGGGGATGGACCATCACCACGGCCTTTTATCTGCTGGCGGATGAGAAGGACCTCCATGTGCAGGCAGGGGACGACGCCCGGGCGGCCGAGTGGATGAAGGTGTCCGTGACACATCTTTCGGAGGATGTCTGGGAAATGTCTCTGACCGGGGCTGATGACCGGATCCGGGTCAGAGTCCGGGAGCAGGCAGGGTCAGCCTTCGCCTTTCTGCCAACCCTTACCGTGCTTGAGAGCGAAAATATCGCCTTTGACCATGACGAGATCACATCTTACGCCGTACGGGCCGTCCTGAGAGGGATGGGCCGCTGGCAGTAAGGCCTGCAGGACAGGAGTTAACATGGACATTGCTTTGAAAAAGCAGGCACAGAATGAACGGGCAGGCCGTCTGGCCCTGGACATCATGCATTATATCCAGGACCATCTGGTGGCCCATATGCCTTATCTGTCCCGGCCCGTGCTCTGTATGCCGGTGGTCTTTGCCAAAGCCCATGAGGGCAGTGAGACCATTCAGGAGATGTGCGGGCACGCGGATGCCCCGGGGACCGACGGCGAGCGGATCTACATTGACCCGGAGGGGGTCATCCGGCGCTTTGAGACGGATGAAAAGGCCCTGTCCCGGGTGATCATGCACATGCTGCTGCACTGCCTTTACGCCCATCCTTACCATTATGGCCAGCTTCAGCAGGTCTACTGGGACTTCGCCGCGGATGTGGCCGTGGAGGCGGTCATTCTGGAAATGGGGCAGGAGGCCCTGACCGTGGAGAGCGACGATCTGCGCCGGCGTCTTCTGGAGGAGATCCGAGGCATCTGCGGGGAACTGACAGCGGAACGGATCTATCATGTGTGCCTGACAGATAAAAAAGCCCGGAAAGAGCTGATCGTCTATGCC
>CADAIF010000113.1 GCA_902787905.1 uncultured Lachnospiraceae bacterium | reverse complement strand
GATCCCGGCGTAAGGCAGGAAGATCCTGTAGGCACAAAGGATCTGACACAGCTCCTTTTCGTGCACATCTTTAGGATTGATCTTCTCATTATTGACAATAGGCCTGAGCCTGGGACATGACAGAGACATCTCCGCATGGGGATATTTACGCTGCAGATAGTAAACATGCAGGGCCGTAGCCAGAGCGTCCTTACGGAAATCCGCCAGGCCTAAAAGGGCCGAAAAGCCCACACCGCGCATGCCGGCCATCAGCGCCCGCTCCTGGGTCTCAAAGCGATAGGGCCAGACCCTCTTGTGGCCCATCAGGTGCAGGGTCTCGTACTTGTCCGTATCGTAGGTTTCCTGGAAGACCGTGATATAATCGGCCCCGCAGGCATGCAGGTAACGGTAATCCTCGGTATTGACCGGATAGATCTCCAGGCCCACATTTTTGAAATAACGGGAAGCCAGCTTACAGGCCTCGCCGATGTATTTCACGTCGCTCATGTGATGGCTCTCCCCCGTCAGCATCAGGATCTCCTCGATACCTGAAGCGGCGACGACCTTCATCTCATGCTCGATCTCGTCCATGGTCAGTTTTTTACGCCGGATATGGTTGTAGCAGTTAAAACCACAGTAGATGCAGTAGTTTTCGCAGTAGTTGGCGATGTAAAGCGGCGTGAAAAGATAGACGCTGCTGCCGAAATGATTCAGCCGCTCCTGTCTGGCCTTCGCCGCCATCTGCTCAAGGAAAGGGGCCGCTGCCGGTGACAGAAGCGCCTTAAAATCCTCAATACTGCAGGTCTCATGGGCCAGAGCCGCCCGGACATCCGCTGCCGTGTAGGCCGAGGCATCGTAAGAGGCCCACTCGGCCATGACCCTGTCCATGACATCAGAATCAATTCTTTCCATCCCCTCCATATAGGCCATATGGTCTGCCCTGGCTGAAGGGTCCGTCTCAAGAAGGTGTTTGTGCGCCTTAGCTTCCTCACTCATCCCTTCCCAGTCGATCAGATATTCATTTTCCATCCGGGCCACCTCTAGTCATGCAGGAAACCGGTCAGCGGATCGGAGGCGGAGGCGCCGCGGTCCAGGACTCTGCCCAGGCCCGACAGATAAGCGCTTCTGCCGGCCTCGATGGCCTTTCTGAAAGCGCCGGCCATCGCAGGGATATCCCCCGCCGTAGCAATGGCTGTGTTGGCCATGATGGCTGCGGCACCCATCTCCATCGCCTCACAGGCCTGGGAGGGACGGCCGATGCCCGCGTCCACAATGATGGGCAGGTCGATCTCATCGATCAGAATCTGAATGAAGGTCTTTGTGGCCAGCCCCTTATTGGACCCGATGGGAGATGCCAGCGGCATGATACAGGCTGCTCCGGCAGCCACCATATCCCTGGCCGCATTCAGGTCCGGGTACATATAGGGCATGACAATAAAGCCCTCGTCCGCCAGGATCTTTGTGGCCTTGACGGTCTCATAATTGTCCGGCAGCAGATACTTGGAGTCATGCATGATCTCCACCTTGACAAAGTCACCGCAGCCCATTTCCCTGGCCAGACGGGCCAGACGGACAGCCTCCTCGGCATTCCTGGCGCCTGAAGTATTGGGAAGCAGTGTCACGCCCTCGGGAATGTAATCCAGAATATTCTCCTCCGGGCGGGTATTGACCCGGCGCAGGGCCAGGGTGATGATCTCCGCGCCGCCCTGCTCTACCGATGCCTTGATCAGGTTCAGATCATATTTGCCTGAACCCAGTATAAAACGAGAATGGAAGGTATGACCTCCCAGTGTCCATGTATCCTGATTCATCAGATATCTCCTCTTCTCTGTGTATGATTTCATTGAAACTGCAGCCACACACTGCCGATCAGCCGCCGCCCACAAAACGAACGACCTCCACGACAGCGCCTTCCTTAAGGACCGTTTCTCCCCAGGCTGCCCGGGGAACGATCCGGCCGTCGACCTCAACAGCCAGCATCATTTTCGGGTAGCCGTGGCTCTCAAGAAATTCCGCCACAGACATCCCGTCCGCGTTCTGAACAGACTCACCATTGACCGTGATCATCATCTTCCTCCTTTTGATTCCATAATGCAAAAAATCCACACAAAAGAAAGCACCCTTTCGGTGGTGTTCCCCATTGTGTGGATCAGAAAGCAAATCCAATTCTTATTATAATCATTTTGAGACGCCTGTCAAGAAAATGACAGACAATTGAGTTTTTCCGGCAGCTGTGCTAAAATAAAAACTGTCCGTAAATTCAAGAGGAAACCTCCAAAGTGCCGTTTCTGCATTTTTGACGCCTAGCGCTTAGCCAGGTGGGTAACCTGATTCCCTCTTCTGTCTTCCACTGCTAAGGAGGCCTGACATATCCCGGAATACGCAGTTTCCCTGTCAAAAAAATGTAGGTTCAAAATTGCAGAGCCTCGAACACCCCAGATAAGTTTCCTGCCTTTATTATACATGATTTCATCACCTTTAGCAAGCAGAACATCGATGACGAAGACACACATAAAGTCTGACGTCAAAGTGATGAATCTGAAAGGAGTCTTTTAAATTGCTGCGCAAACTGATCAGAAGCAGCGCCTATTTCGGCAGCATCGCCGCAGGCGTTTATACCATTACATCCTTTCCGGGCTTTCACAAAAAAGACCGGAGGCGCCCCCTTCTGGGGCACCATTACGCCCACAGAGGGCTCTATGATCCGGAGGCACGGATTCCGGAGAATTCCATGGCTGCCTTTGCCCGTGCCGCGGATGCCGGTTACGGCATTGAAATGGATGTCCATCTGACCGCCGACAACCGGACCGTCGTCTTCCACGACGACCTCCTTCTTCGTATGTGCGGGGTCAATAAGGAGCTGAACGGCCTGACCTTAAAGGAACTGGAGGACCTTCGCCTGTCCGGAACAGATGAGCGGATCCCCGGCTTTAAGGAGGTTCTGGACCTGGTTGACGGCCGGGTTCCCCTGATCATCGAGCTTAAGGTAGATCACGGCAATTACAGCCTGCTGTGCCCCCTGGTCTGGCAGATCCTGAAGGACTACAAGGGCGTCTACTGCATTGAGTCCTTCCATCCGGGCGTCCTGCTCTGGTTCCGTTTCAACCATCCCGAAGTCGTCCGGGGCCAGCTTTCCTGCAATTTCTTCAGGGAAAAACCCCATGCGGATGCCGCCCTCTTTCTGATGACCCACCTGATGACCAATTTCCTGACCGCGCCTGATTTTATCGCTTACAAATACAAGGACATTGACACCCCGGCCTTCTTCCTCTGCCGCCGTCTCTGGAAGGCCATGACTGTCCTCTGGACCATTCCGGACCAGAAGACCCTGGAGGACTTCAGGTCCAGGGCGGACCTGATGATCTTTGAAGGCTTCCGCCCTCAGTAAAAAAGAACGTTGTCTGAAAGCTCTGATATCAGCTTAAGACAACGTTCTTTTTATATGGTCGGTTTTTAAATATGATCAGTTGACGCCCAGCCAGCCGCGGACCGTCTTTTCCATATCCTCCTTATCGCAGACTGTGGTATGTCTGACAGGGGCTGTACGGATTTCAGTCACCGCTGCCGGTTCCGCCACACCGGAGATCGCGGTCAGCTGATCCACAAGCTCAAACTCTTCACAGCCGCTGACATCACCCTTGATGGCCGTCATGACGCTTCTGGAAAACTTGAAGGGACTGGCCGTGGAAGCGATCACCGCAGGCTTGTCATCCCCTGTTTCGGCCCTGTAATTCTGATAGACCGCGGAAGCTACCGCCGTATGGGTATCGATCACATAGCCCGTTTTCTCATACAGATCCTTAATACGGCCCAGCGTCGCCGCTTCATCCGCGTAGCCGCCCCAGAAATCCGCAAGCCTTGCCCGCATTTCATCCGTGATCTCATAACGGCCGTCAGATGAAAGAGCTGCCATAAGGTCCCTGGTCTTTTCCGAATCCGAACCGGCGATGAAATAGATCAGCCGCTCCAGATTGCTGGAGATCAGGATATCCATGGACGGAGAAGAGGTCACATAAAAGTCCCTGTTGCGGTCATAGACACCGGTCTCGAAGAAATCGTAAAGGACCTGGTTGCGGTTGGAGGCGCAGATCAGTCTGTCGATGGGCACACCGATCTGTTTTGCATAAAAGGCCGCCAGGATATTGCCGAAATTACCGGTGGGCACCGTCACATTGATGGGCTCACCTATGCTGATCCGGCCTTCCGCCGCCAGATGGGCGTAGGCGTAGACATAGTAGACCACCTGAGGCACCAGACGGCCGATATTGATCGAATTGGCTGAGGAAAACTGGAAACCGGCCGCATTCAGATCCGCCTTCAGCTTCTCATCGCCGAACATGCGCTTGACACCAGTCTGGGCATCGTCAAAATTGCCGCGGATACCAACAACAAATGTGTTGTCCCCCTTCTGGGTCACCATCTGCTTTTCCTGAACCGGGCTGACGCCGTCCTTGGGATAGAAAACGATGATCCTGGTGCCCTCCACATCCGCAAAGCCGGTCAGTGCGGCTTTGCCTGTGTCGCCGGAGGTCGCTGTAAGGATGACGATCTCATTGGTCACCTGATTCTTTCTGGCCGCGGTGGTCAGAAGATAAGGCAGAATGGAAAGGGCCATATCCTTAAATGCAATGGTCTTCCCATGGAAAAGCTCCAGATAGTAAGCGTCGTCCGCATAGACCAGGGGTGCGATCACCTCTGTGTCAAACTTGCTGTCATAAGCCCTGACGATGCAGTTTTTCAGTTCTTCCTCTGTAAAATCCGTCAGGAAAAGCTTCATGACTTCATAAGCCACTTCCTGATAAGTCATGTCCTTCAGACTTTCCATAGGAACATCCAGCTTCGGGAATTCGGTGGGAACATAAAGGCCCCCGTCCTCTGCCAGACCCTGCAGAATCGCGTAGGAAGCGCTGACGGTCTCATTTCCTTTTCCACGTGTGCTCTTATATGCCAATGCCATTTTTACTGCCTCCCGGTTATAATCTTTTTCAGTATCATAACATAACGGAGAAAGGGTGACAAGTCAGAAGCAAACAGGGGTCTTCTTTTTTTCAAAAAGATACTGTATACTTTTTCTGTACTTACATTTATAAGGAGGACACAGCTTCATGGCCGCGTCAAAAAACAAACATCTGCTATTTCATCTGATCCTTGGCCTGGTCCTCTGCCTGCTCATTATCTCGGCGGCAGTCACCTTCACGCTTAATTTCAGGCCCCTTTATCATCTGGATATGCACCTGCTGGATATCCCCGGGCTCAGCGGTTTCTCCGAATCCGAGATCCTGGAAAACTATAACGCCCTCATTGACTACAACCGCCTCTTTAACCATGAGCCTCTGCATTTTCCGACCCTGGCCATGTCCGAAACAGGCCGGATCCATTTTGAGGAGGTCAAACGCGTTTTCGACCTCTTCGGATATCTGACCCTGATCCTGCTTCCTGCCGGCCTGATCGGTATGATCATAGCAAGGCGCTTCAGGCAGCGGACTTACCTTCGGGTCGCCGGCATTCTGGGGCTTCTGATCCCCGTTGGTCTTGGCGCCGCCGTAGCCGTCAGCTGGGATAAGGTCTTTGTCCTCTTTCACGAACTGGTTTTCCGAAATGACTTCTGGATCTTTGATGAAGTGACGGATCCTGTGATCCTGATCCTTCCCGACACCTTTTTCCTCCACTGTGCCGTCATGATCTTTGCCCTGGTCATCATCGGCAGCCTGATCTGTCTGCGGCTCAGTTTTGCTAAAAAAAGCAGTAATCAACATAAATCCCATTGAATTTTCTGATAATTATGCTATAATAGAGGTGAGAAATCACTTAATAAAACGTCACGTTTAAAGAAAAGGGTAGGTGACCAGTATGAGTAAAAACATGATTATCACAATCGGACGTGAGTTCGGAAGCGGCGGCCATGAGATCGGTGAAAAACTGGCCCAGAAGCTGGGCATCGAGTTTTATGACAAAAACCTCATCGAGCTGGCAGCCAACCGCAGCGGACTGGATTCCAAAGTGGTGAGCTCATCCGATGAAAAGGCACCCGGATTTTTTGTTTCGCCTTACTCTCCCACGATCTCTGACAAACTCTTCTTTGCTCAGAGCGAACTGATCCGTCATCTGGCGGATACTCAGTCCTTCGTGATCGTGGGCCGCTGTGCCAATGCCCTTCTTCGGGGTTACGCCGACACACTGGATGTTTTTATCTTCGCGCCGCTGGAGGACCGTATCAAACGTGTCAGCGAACGTTATATTCTTGACACACCGGAAAAGGCGCGTAAGGAGATCAACAGGATCGATAAGATCCGCCGCGGCTACTATCAGTACTACACCGAGTATCACTGGGGCGGACGT
>CADAIF010000112.1 GCA_902787905.1 uncultured Lachnospiraceae bacterium | reverse complement strand
AGACGAAGGTGATGCCCACCTCCTTCTGGATCTTCTTCAGCTCGTTCTGCATGCCCTTGCGCAGCTTGGCATCCAGAGCGCCCAGGGGCTCATCCAGCAAAAGGACCTTGGGCTCGTTGACCAGGGCCCTGGCGATGGCCACACGCTGCTGCTGACCGCCGGAAAGCAGAGTCACGTCCCTGGAACCGAAATCCTGCAGGCCCACCAGGGAGAGCATCCGGTTCACCCTGGTCTCTATCACAGACTTGTCGATCTTTTTGATATTCAGACCGAAAGCCACATTTTCAAACACATTCATGTGCGGGAACAGGGCATACTTCTGGAAGACCGTGTTGATCTCCCGCTTGTAGGCCGGAACGCCGGAAATGTCCATGCCGTCAAAGAGGATCTCTCCTCCCGAGGCTTCCTCAAAGCCGGCAATGATCCTCAGGGTCGTGGTTTTTCCGCAGCCACTGGGGCCCAGCAGGGTCAGGAACTCATTCTGGTGGATATCCAGATTGATCCCTCGAAGTACCTGCTGATCATCATAGTTTTTTGTCAGATTTTTCAGTTCGATGATCTTTTCCATCTCGCACCATCCTCTCTCTGGTCTCTCTTAAAATGACGGGGGATTTGTGATCCAAAGTACTTTGGCGTCCGTATTGCCCGGATTCTTCAGATAATGCAGCCGGTCCGCGTTGAAATAGAAGGTCTGCCCCTTTTTCACTGTCAGGGTCTGCCTTCCGTAGACCAATTCGACACGTCCCTGAAGCACGTAGCCGAATTCTTCCGCCTCAAAGGGTCCGTACTGGGCCGACTCACATCCCGGATGCAGGGTCAGCAGTATGGGCTCCATCATGTTTTTCTGGGCGTTCGGTACAATAAAGGCCATTTCATAGGCCTCCTGGGTATTGATGAAATAATCGCCCGCGGTAAAGACGATCTGTTCCTCCTTGTCGTCGGCAAAAAATTCTCCCAGGGTCGTACCGAGCGCTTCCAGGATATCCTCCAGCGTCGTGATCGACGGGCTGGTCAGGTCTCTTTCCACCTGGGACAGGAAACCCTTGGTCAGCTCGCTTCTCACCGCCAGCTCTTCCAGTGTCAGCTGGTTGCGTCTGCGCAGCCGTCTGAACTTTGCGCCAATATCCATTTTCAACTCCTTACGGTAAACTTGAGGTTCGATATTACTAAACAATTTGTATTATATACCCATACATTTCAGTGTCAAGTATCTTTAAACAAAAAGTTTAAGAATATTAAACTTCCGGGCAAAAAAACAAAGGAAGAGAAAAAATCTCTTCCTTTGTCATACCTCGGCTAAAAGGTCTGTCAGGGCCGCGAACTGGGCCAGCGTCAGGGCCTCGCCCCTGACCGCCGCGGGCAGACCGGCCTCGGCTATGGCCGCCTCGGCCCGGGCCTTGTCGATGTGCAGCTCCTGACTGCCCCTGAGCCCGTTCATCAGGGTTTTCCGCCGCTGATTGAAGGAGGCCCGGATGATCTGAAACATCAGACGTTCGTCGGATACCCTGACCGGCGGCTCCTTAAAGCGGGTCAGGCGGATGACCGCCGAATCCACATTGGGTCTGGGCATAAAACAGTTGCAGGGCACATTGGCCACAATGTAGGGCTCCGCGTAATACTGGACGGCCAGAGACAGGGCGCCGTAGTCCTTGCTGCCCGGACCGGCCTTCATGCGGGCCGCCACCTCCTTCTGGACCATGACGGTGACATTTTCCAGGGGCACGTGCTGCTCAAAGAGGGCCATAATGATCGGCGTCGTTATATAATAAGGAAGATTTGCCACCACCTTGATGGGGCGGCCGCCGTTTTCTTCCTCCACCAGACGGGACAGGTCCAGAGACAGAACATCCGCATGGATCACCTTCACATTGTCGTAAGGCGCCAGGGTCTCCTCCAGAATGGGCAGGAGGTTTTTATCCACCTCCACGGCAATGACCCGGCCGGCGGCCTCCGCCAGATACTGGGTCATGGTGCCGATGCCCGGACCGATCTCCAGGACCAGATCGTCCTCACAGACGCCGGCGCCGGCAATGATCCTGTCCAGCACATGGCCGTCGATCAGAAAGTTCTGGCCGAAGCGCTTCTGAAAATTAAAGCCGTATTTCTGTATGACCTCTATCGTTTTTTTCGGATTGGAAAGCTTTTCCGTTTCCGCAAGTTTTACCATGATCATCTCTCCATCATCTTTTCATGCAGGGCAGACCTGCCGCTGCCGTTTCCCATCATACCACACACCGGCGGATCTTCGCTACAGATTATCAAAAAATGAATGGAAAGCGGTGAAAAAGTCTCTTTATTTCCCTGTAAATGCATGTTATACTGGGGCTGACATCATAAATAATCGTCACGTTGCTGTACAGAGTAGGGCCGGCGCGTTAAGTGTCAGTGGATGGGAAGTTGCCGCTGAACGAAAATGCACCCGCATTGCGATGCCTGCCCGCATCCGCTGCCACATAAGGACGTTCTGCCTTTCGTGGCATGACACCATGAAAGGAGTTTTTTATGTCTGTCAGAAAAATGTCTCTGGTCGCTGTTTTCGCGGCCATGTGCGCTGTCCTTGGTTATCTTTCACTGGACCTTATCAACCTGAAGATCACCTTTGAGGATCTGCCGGTCATCCTGGGAAGCCTGCTTCTTGGCCCTGTGGACGGCATGCTCATCGGCGGCATCGGCACCCTGATCTACCAGCTGCTGCGCTACGGCGTCTCAGCCACAACGATCCTGTGGATGCTGCCCTATATCCTGGCCGGCCTTCTGGTCGGCGCCGTTTCCGCCAGGGGGCATTTTCATCTGTCTCCCAGGCAGATCATGGTCTTATCTGTCGCGGCCGGCCTGATGATCACCGTCCTCAACACCGGTGTGATGTACATCGACAGCAAGATCTACGGCTATTATTCCTTTGTTTATATTTTCGGCACCCTGGGCATCCGCCTGGCCATCTGCATCGGCAAAGCCATCGTCTACGGGCTGATCCTGCCCCGGCTGAGCGCTGCTGTGGGCAGTGCCATGAAAATGAACTGATACGGAGCATATTATGAATCAGAAAACCTACGATATCGGCATCTACGGGCTCTGGTACGGCCGCAACTACGGCAGCATCAGCACCTATTATGCCCTGAAAACCGTGGTGGAATCCCTGGGCTACACCACCGTCATGGTGGAAAATCCCCTGAATAAGGACGACACCGATCCGGCGGCCCTCTGTCCGTCCCATCCCAGACGCTTTGCCGTCAGGCATTATGAACTGACACCCAGATACGGTCTGGATGACATGTATAAGCTGAATGACATCTGCAGGGGCTTCCTTCTGGGATCCGACCAGATGTGGAATTACTACTTAAGCAAGCCCTACCGTCATTCATACTTCCTGGATTTTGCGGCGGACGATCATGTGAAGGCGGCCTATGCCACCTCCTTCGGGAAAACCCCCTACAACGGTCCGGCCGCGGAAAAACCCGTCATCCGGAACCTTTTGCAGCGCTTCAACGCTGTCTCCGTCCGGGACGCCTTCTCCCTCCGTATCCTGAAGAATGAGATCGGCATCACGGCGGACCAGGTGCTGGACCCGGTCTTCCTCTGTCCCCCGGATGCCTACGAACAGCTGATCGCTGAGGAAAAGCCGCTTCCCTTCAAGGATTACATCTTCGCCTATATCCTGGATCCCAATCCCAATATCGGCAGATGTCTGGAAAATATCATCGAGCGCACGGGCAAGACCCTGCTCATCGCTTTCGATGAAAATGAAGACGATCAGGCCATGCTGGCCCGTCTGGAGGTAAGCAATGAAAAGCTGGTGCTTCTGCCGGATCCCCCCGTGGGTACCTGGATGGCCGCTTATAAAGGCGCGGACCTGGTCGTGACCAATTCCTTCCACGGGGTCTGTTTCTCTGTCATCTTCAGGCGCCCCTTCATCGTTCAGAAAAACATGAACCGCGGCGGTGCCCGCTTTGACTCCCTGCTGGGGACGCTGGATCTTATGGACCGGATGGCCCCGAATGCGGATGAGCTTGGGCATCTGTTTGAGCGCCTCTATGAAAAAGAAGAGATCGATTATGATAAGGTGGAGAGCCTTCTGGCGCCTGAGCGGGAGCGGGGCATCAGCTGGCTGAAACGTGCCCTCAAGCCCATCGGCAGCAAAGCCGTCACCGCAAAGCTCTCCGCCCTCATGTGCGCGGGCTGCGGCGCCTGTGTCAGTGCCTGTCCCAAAGACGCCCTCAGCCTGAAGCAGGATAAGTGGGGCTACTACCGGTCTGCCATCGATGACGACAAATGCGTCAACTGCGGCCGCTGCGCCGCGGTCTGTCCGGCCATCTCCCTGCCGCAGACCGGCAATACAACTACGCCCTCCTGCTGGGAATTCATCTCATCCAACGATGAAGTACTGCGGCGCAGCTCCAGCGGCGGCGTTTTCACCCATCTGGCCAGACGGGTCTTCGACCAGGGCGGGGCAGTGGCCGGTGCGGCCTGGAACGACGACCTGACCGTCTCTCATATCCTGATCCGCAAGGAAAAGGACCTGCATCTGCTTCGAAAGTCCAAATATCTGCAGAGCTATATGGGTACGGTCATGCGGGACATTAAGGCCCTGCTGGACAAGGGAAAACCGGTCCTTTTTACCGGCACCCCCTGCCAGGTGAGCGGCCTGAGAAAATATCTGGGCAGGGACTATAAAAAACTGATCTGCGTGGATCTTCTGTGCGGCAACGCGCCTTCCGCGGATTTCTTCAAAAAATATCTGAATGAAAGCTTCGGCGAGGACATCGCCGCCTACGAATTCCGTTATAAATCCGATGAGATCGCCTGGGACGCCTTCCACACAAAGGCGGTCATGAAGGACGGCCGGGAGATCATCCATAACGGACTCAAGGACGACCACTATCAGCGGGTCTACCACAACCACACCATGTGCGCCGTCCACTGCGAAAAATGCCGCTACCAGGCCTTCCCCAGAGTGGGCGACCTGACCATCGGCGATTTCTGGGGCATCTCCGGTCTGGAAAAGGACCTCGACACCTTCAAGGGCGTCTCCATGGTCCTGTGCAACAATGAGAAAGGCGCGGCCTTCTTCAAGTCTATCCCGCCTTTGGAATGCAGGGTCCGCAAGGAAGTCCCCTTAGCCTGGATGGGCGGCAACGGCTACTCCAGAAACGGCGGCCGCAATTTCTGTTCACCCCAGAGAAATCAGTTCTACAAGGCCATCACAGAAAAAGACTTCGGCGATGCCGTCAACTTCGCCTTAAAGCCCGGCTACGTTTTATACCGGGACATCTACGAAGGCAGCAACTCGCCCCTGATCTACGATGCCCTGCTGCGGCACTTCCGCTATGAGCACAATATCTGGGAAGAGGTGGAGATCGGCGGCAGACCCACCCTGATCGTCAAACAGGGCATGTGGCGCCAGTCCGGCCATTACGCAAGACTGCCTCTGACCGGCTGCCTGAAACCGGACCGTCAGTATATCATGTCCGTCAGGTTTAAGGTCAAAACCCTGGCCGGCCAGATCAGCTTCCATGTGATCGACAGCGGCAGCAAAAACGCCCAGCTGGTCCACACGGAAGTCCTGCCGGGCGGCAGCGAGGGTCTGGAGATGATCTCCTTCAGCGAGGTCTTCACCCCGGACGCCGACTACTATGATGAATTCATGATCGGGGCCCGCCATGTCTCCGGCCCCAACAACTTCATCAGCTTCGCCTACATCAGCATCATCGAAGCCTGAACCACTTAAAAGGATAAAAGCCCCGGGATTCCTTAAAACAAAAGGAATCCTGAGGCTTTTTTCGGATCATCAATAGATGAGATTCGGCAGCGCCAGAGAAATAGCGGGAATATAGGTCAGCAAAAGCAGAGCAATGATCAGAGCCAGGATAAATGGCAGTTCAGGGCCAGGATGATCAGATCTGTCAGTATGCGGATGCCATTTCTCAGAAGATGCGGCAGATGATCCACGACCAGATCCACGCCCACATGCCGATGGGTCCGAAGGCACCAGGCCGCGCCGACAAATGTCGTATAAACAAAGCAGCTGGTGGCGACTTCTTCGCCCCAGGGGAGCACATGTCCGACAAAGTAACGCATAAACACATTGATCACAACGATCACAATGGTTATCGCAAAAAGAAAGCCGGCAAAATAAGCATCAAGGTTCTTCAGAACCTTCAGAATCCTGCCTTTCATAAAGAGATCCGCCTCCTTCTCGTCTGAAACAGACGGATCATCCGCAGTCAGGAGGAGCTTCAGGTCCTCGTCGGGCAGATCATGGTTTTCTTCCAGCCGCAGGATCCTGGTCTTCTGATCCTGCGCAGGTTCCGGGCATTTTTCAAGAGCTGTGTTTTCTTTCAAATTATTCATATTAACAATCC
>CADAIF010000111.1 GCA_902787905.1 uncultured Lachnospiraceae bacterium | reverse complement strand
AAACTTCCAGATCGCTGATATTGTCATGGAACCATTTGATGATGGCGCCTGCGGTATTGCCGCCTGCGAAGTTGTAGGACAGCTTCTTTGCGTCGTACAGGTAAGGCCAGATAATCAGACCGCTGCCGTTGACCGGCTTGTCGGAGATCAGGGCGCCGCACATGGAGGTGCCGATAGCCGCAGCGTAAACGCCGGGTTCCAGAACGCCAAGACCGATATTGGCCGCGCCGCAGTCGATACCGCTGGCGATGACCGGAAGACCCTCAGGCAGACCCAGCTCTTTGGCTGCCTCGGCAGTCAGACCGCCCACGATATCCGTGGACTCCACGATCCTCTGGGGCATCATGGACATGGGAATGCCCATGGCATCCATCAGCTCCTGAGACCAGGTACGGGTACGCATATCGAAGATACCGCCGATATTGCCGGCAGAAGAGTAGTCAATGGCAATTTCGCCTGTCAGCCTGTAAATGACATAGTCATTGGGCGGCAGGATCAGTTTTGTCTTTGCCCAGTTCTCCGGTTCATGATTTTTGAGCCAGAGGATCTTGGTGTAGCCATAGTAGGGATCAGCCCCGTTTTCGGTGATCTCCAGAAGCTTTTTCTCGCCGATGTGCTCCAGGACCCAGGCGGTCTCGTCGTCCGCGCGGCGATCCATCCAGATCATGCAGGGACGGATGGGGTTCATGTTCTCATCCAGCGGAATGCCGGAGCCGCCGTAAAGGCCGCTGATGGCGATACCTGCGATATCAGAAACCGGAACACCGGCTTTTTCCACACACTTACGGATAGAGGTCTTAGTGGCATCCAGCCAGACATCCGGCCACTGCTCAGCCCAGAGGGGATGGGGGGTCAGGACGCCGTACTCTTCAAGATCCTTGGAGATCAGCTGTCCGTTCAGGTCCATCATAATGGTTTTTGTACCGGATGTACCGATGTCTGTTCCAAGAAGATATTTCATGCGGAACTCCTTTCTCAAATCCTTTTTTTAAAATAGATTTGTAAAAATTGACAATATTGTTTTTCCAATATATGGTTAAAACCTACATATCTTGATAATAACAACATAAAAATAGGAAGTCAACTTGTGAAAACTGCTAATTAAAATGGAATAGATTAGTGAAAATTTCCTAATAGACGGTTTTTTATGCCTGTGATATCATAAAAGAAATATATTAAGAAAAGGGATTTTACAAAATCGGTTTCCTGGACAGGAGCCTGCCACACACACAAGGAGTGGATCGATGAAAGAAGTCACAGCCGAGACGATCAAACTGACTAACCGCCAGCGCGTCTACCGCCTGATCTATAATAAAAAGAAGATCTCCCAGCAGGAGATCACTGCCGAACTGAATCTGAGCCGTCCGACGGTCGCGTCCAATCTGAGTGACCTGGAAAGGGCCGGGATGATCCGCAAGGCCGGAAGGCTGGCCGGCAAACAGGTGGGGCGTAAACCCTCCGCCTACCAGATCGTGGAAAACTATAGAGTCAGCATCGGTGTGGAAATGCAGGTCAACAAGGTTAAGGTGACGGCTGTCAATCTTTACGGCCAGAGCATTGCCAAAAAGTCGATGAGCATCATTTTCTCAGAAAGTGAGGTTTATATCGAAAAGATCTGCGAGTGGGTCATCGATTTTATCCGACAGCTTCATATTACGGATGAGCAGATGCTGGGCATCGGCATTGCCCTGCAGGGGCTGGTCTCCGCCGACGGCCGGGAGGTGACCTACGGAAAGATCATGAACTGTAAGCATCTGGAACTGGCGTCTTTTGAAAAATATTTTAAATGGCCCTGCCGCTTTTTCCATGACGCGGCCAGTGCGGCGGACTCCGAGCTGTGGATGTCGCCCTCTTTAAAGGATGCCATGTATCTGAATATCGGTGAGCATCTTGGCGCCGCCATGATCTCCAGGGGTGAGATCCTTTACGGCATGCACGGGCACACAGGCACTCTGGAGCATGTGGTCATGGATCCCAAGGGACGCCGGTGCTACTGCGGCAAGTGTGGCTGCATTGAAACCTTCTGTTCCATGCACGCCCTGATCCGTGACGGCGAGACGCCGGAAGGCTTTTTCGCGGCGGTCCGGAGCGGCGACAAGGAATCCGTCATCCGCTGGCGTGAATATCTGAAGAATCTGGCCTCGGCCATTAATCTGCTGCATCTGGTCAATGATACGGTTTTCGTCATCGGCGGCTACATTGCTTCCTTTTTCCAGGAAGAGGATGTGCAGATCCTGTACCGGCACATCCGTGAGCTGACACCCTTTGAGGAAAGCTCAGATTTTATCACCATCAGCAGGATGACCAGGGACAATGTCATGATCGGAGCCGCGATCCCCTATATTCGCGAGTTTCTCTCGGACACTTATTAAAAGGCAACAGGACCATGCGGCAGGCTGCCGGGTGGCCTGGTTATAGATTTTTTATCTCTAAAAAGGAGGAAGCACAATGGGAATTGTTGAAAGAATGCGTCTTGACGGCAAAAAAGGTTTCGTTACCGGCGGTGCAAGAGGTATTGGTAAATGCACAGCAACAGCATTCGCTGAGGCCGGTGCTGATGTAGCCATCGTCGATATGGATATCGAAGAGGCTAAGAAGACTGCTGCCGAGATCGCTGCAGCTACAGGCCGCAAGGTGATCGCCATTCAGGCAGATGTCACAAAAGAGGCTGAGGTTCAGGCTATGGTCGACCAGGTGGTCGCTGAGCTTGGCGGACTTGATTTCTGCCATGCCAACGCAGGTATCGCCATCAATGCTCCGGCTGAGGAGATGACTCTGGCTCAGTGGCAGAAGATCATCGACATCAATCTGACAGGCGTTTTCCTGACAGATACCATCGCAGGCCGTTATATGCTGAAGAACGGCGGCGGTTCCATCATCAACACCGCATCCATGTCTGCGCATATCGTTAATGTTCCGCAGCCGCAGTGCGGCTACAATGCCTCCAAGGCAGGCGTGATCCAGCTGACCAAGTCTCTGGCCGTTGAGTGGGCTCAGAAGGGTGTCCGTGTCAACTCCATCAGCCCGGGCTACATCGGCACAGAGCTGATCCTGAGCGCACCGCAGCTGAAGCCGCTGATCTCCAAGTGGAACGAGCTGTCCCCGATCGGCAGACTGGGCAAGCCGGAAGAGCTGATGAGCATCTGTGTTTACCTTGCAGGCGACACAAGCACCTTCACATCAGGTTCCGATTTCATCGTAGACGGTACCTTCACCTGCTTCTAAATTTTAAAAGATCTTTCATGGGCGCTGCCGGTTTAAGGCAGCGCCTCTTTTTGTTTTTATCAGTTGACAGGCCCTGAAAAGGGTGTTATATTTAGGTCAGAAACCGAAACGTTTCGGTTTATCAAAAGAATTGCGAAGGCCCCGACCGTCGCAAGGGCCGGCAAAGGAGGTGTCTGTGTGTCAGCGACGATGAAAGATATAGCTAACGAGACCGGGCTGGGGCTGGCCACCATCTCTTCTTATTTCAACGGCGGCAATGTCCGTCCGGGCAACCGGGAGAAGATCGAAGCCGCCATAGAAAAACTGCATTACGAGATCAATGAGACGGCCCGGGGACTTAAAACGGACCGGACCCGCACCATCGGCGTGGTCATACCGGAGCTTCAGAATATGTTTGCGGCCAAGGTCATCTGCCATATGGAGGATATCCTGCTCAAGCACGGTTACGCCATGATCGTCTGTGACTGCAGGACGGACAGGAAGCGTGAGCGGGAAGCCGTGGAGTTTCTCAAGAAACGCCGGGTGGACGCCCTTTTCAATATACCTGTGGACAATGAGGGCGGACATCTGAAGTCCTTTCTTAAGACGGGCAGGCCGGTGGTCCTGATCGATCGTGAGATCAAGGGGATTGCCTGCGACACCGTCTGCACGGATAATTTCAGGGCCATCGCCGATGCAGTCAGGCTGATGGCGGCGAACGGCCACAGGCGGCTGGGCATGATCACCGGCCCTCAGGAAATATCGGCGGCCAGGGAACGTCTTCGTGGTTTCAGGTCTGCCTGTGAGGAACTGGGGATCGCCGAGGCGGACTGCGTGACGGCCTGCGGAGATGATACCATGGAGGGCGGCGCCAGGGCGGCGGAAGAGATCCTGGCCGGAGAAAAACACCCCACGGGCATGATCATCTCCAATTACAGTATGACCGTAGGGGCCATCATCCGCCTGAATGAAATGGGTATCAGCATTCCTGAGGACCTCTCGGTGATCGGCTTTGACAATATTAATTTTGCCAAAGCCATGAATCCGGTACTGACCATCGTGGACCAGCCGGAGACGCTGATCGCCGAGGCGGCCGCAGAACTGCTTTTAAAGCGGATCGAGGCTGCCGGGGATGAGGCTGAGGGAGCCAGACATGTGGTGATCCCGGCCAGAATGGTGGAAGGCAGGTCGGTCAGAAAGATCAGAGGTGAAGAAAAATGAGCAGTTATCTGTTAGGTATCGATATCGGCACCAGCTCCTGCAAGGCAGCTGTTTTTGACAGGGCAGGCCTGGTAAAGGCGTCCGTCAGCGTGAAATATCCGGTCATCTATCAGCATCACGGCTGGGCCGAGCAGGATCCCGAAGCCTGGTGGCAGGCCGTCTGTCAGGCCCTGAAAAAGCTCTGGGACCGGGGCGGCGTCAGGCCTGAGGAGATCGCCTGTATCGGTGTGGACGGCCAGAGCTGGTCGGCCATCCCCATTGACAGGGACGGCAGGTGCCTTGCCAATACCCCCATCTGGATGGATTTCAGGTCTCAGGACATCTGTGACCGGATCAACGAACGCGTGGGCAAAGACCGGATCTTTGAGCTGGCGGGCAATTCCCTGACCCCCAATTACACGACGCCCAAGGTCATCTGGTATAAGGAAAATCTGCCGGAGGTCTACGCGAAGACGGATAAGATCCTTCAGTCCAACGGCTTTATCGTTTTCAGGCTGACCGGCGAGGTTTCCCAGGATGTCTGCCAGGGCTACGGCTGGCACTGTTTCAATATGCGTGAGGGCAAATGGGATCCGGAGATGGCCAGAGAGCTGGGGATCCCGGAGGGCTTTCTGCCGCCCATCGCGGCCTGCGACCAGATTGTGGGCAGGGTCACATCTGCGGCAGCTGAGGCCACAGGACTCTGCGTGGGAACGCCGGTGATCGCCGGCGGGCTTGACGCGGCCACCAGTACCCTTGGCGCCGGCGTCATTCATCCCGGAGAGACCCAGGAACAGGGCGGTCAGGCCGGCGGCATGAGCATCTGTCTGGACAAGTACAGCGCAGATCCCAGGCTGATCCTGAGCTTCCATGTCATTCCCGGCATGTGGCTGCTGCAGGGCGGCACCGTGGGCGGCGGCAGTGTCCTGGGCTGGTTTGAGCGGGAGTTCGGCGATTATGAGCGGGACCATGCCGATGAGACGGGCCTGTCCTCCTTTGACCAGCTGAATCGGATCGCGGCCAAGGTGCCTGCGGCCAGTGAGGGCACGATCTTTCTTCCCTACATGTCGGGCGAGAGGACACCTATCTGGGATCCTAAGGCCAAGGGCGTTTTCTACGGCCTGAATTTTGCCACCACTAAGGGACATATGGCCAGAGCCTGTATGGAAGGCGTCGCCTACGCCCTTCGTCACAATATCGATGTGGCGGAAAGCGCCGGCGCCCATGCCGAGATCCTGAGAGCCGTGGGCGGTTCCGCCAACTCCCCGGTATGGATGCAGATCAAGGCGGATGTGACTCAGAAACCGGTCGTTGTGCCTTACTCTGACACGGCAGCCACCCTGGGCGTGGTCATGCTGGCCGGCGTGGCCTGCGGTATGTACGCTTCTTATGATGAGGCTGTGGCGCTGACTGTCAGGGAAACGGCAAGCTATAAGCCGAATCCTGATAACAGAGAGATCTACGATCAGGCCTATCAGACCTATCGTGATTTATATATGGATCTTAAAGATTTAATGAGCAGAGGTTGATGAAAATGAAAAAAATGATGAAAGCAGGCGTTGTACACGCCAAAAATGACATTCGCTATGAAGAGATCGAAAAGCCGGAGGTAAAGCCCGGCCATGTGCTGATCAAGGTGAAATATACCGGTATCTGCGGTTCTGACGTGCCCAGAGTCAATGGGGACGCCTGCCATTTCTTCCCCAATGTGCTGGGTCATGAGTTTTCCGGTGTCGTGGAAGAGGTCGCTGAGGATGTGACCAGCCTGAAGAAGGGCGACAGGGTCGCAGGCGTGCCGCTGGTTCCCTGCATGAAGTGCCCGGACTGCCAGAAGGGCAACTATTCCCTTTGCAAGCATTACAGCTTTATCGGGTCCAGACAGTTCGGCAGCTTCGCCGAGTACGCCATGGTTCCGGAAAAGAACGCCGTTAAGTTCGGTGATGATGTCAGCTTTGA
>CADAIF010000110.1 GCA_902787905.1 uncultured Lachnospiraceae bacterium | reverse complement strand
CATCGCCGTCAGCGCCCTGATCTGCCTGGCAGGTACTTGCATGCTCTGCTATACCCCTGACATGGGCGGCCTGGTGATCAATTCCGGAGATATCCTCTGCGCCATGGCATCCATCGCAGGCGCCATAAACATCATCTATATGGAAAAGATGTCCCACAGGACTAATATAGACAATACCTTATTCATTATTTTTCTGATGGCTTTTGTCTCTGTCTGGGGAACTGTGATCGCTGCAGTAAGAGGAGAATTCGCATACCATTCTCTCATCACTTCATCTCAGATGACTGCCATCATAATCATGGGCCTTTTTTCAAGCGCAGGAGCTTTCATACTGCAGATCCACTGCGAAAAACAGGTGCCTTCCAACAGAGTCGGCATCATCTTTTCCCTGGAACCTGCCTCAGGCTGCATCCTTTCGGTGCTGCTGATCCATGAAACTCTTTCCCTCATCGGCTGGACAGGCGCCATAGTGATAATGATATCCATACTCTATATGGAATTCGCAAATAACAGACAGCAGGCAAGACTTAGTGCAGAAAGCGTGGAATGAAATGGACAGAAACTACAGCGTAACAAGATTTGAGACAGAGCTTTCCATTGACGAACTTTTGAGCAAATACTTCGACTTTGAAAAGACCCACAAGCTTTGCTCTGCGTGCTCCGGCTACGCCCAGACCTGGGCTTGCCCTCCCTTCGATTTTGAACCTGAGGACTTTTTCAGACAGTACTCAGTATTCCGCCTCATAGTGGACCGTATCGATAATGCCGGCGCAGCAGACGTAGATGAAGCCCAGCAACGGCTTTTCACTGAAAAGGACCGCTACGATCAGGATCCCAACCTGCAGTCCTATGTGACCATTGAGGATCTGCGTGCCTTCGGCATGGTGCCGGAGTTTATCGGCAGGCTGCCCATCATCGTGAGTCTGGAGAGTCTGACCAGGGATATGATGGTCCGTATCCTGACGGAGCCGAAGAATGCCATTCTGAAGCAGTATCAGAAGCTTCTGGCGCTGGATGAGGTGCGTCTGGAATTTGATCAGGAGGCCGTTGAGGCCATTGCTGACCGGGCCATTGAAAAGAAGACCGGAGCCAGGGCCCTCAGGTCGATCATTGAGGAATTCATGCTGGATATCATGTATGAGATCCCCAAGGACGATAATATCGGCACGGTCACCATCACCAGGGACTATATTGAAAAGAAGGGCGGCCCGCGTATTGCCATGCGGGGGATGCCTGCTTTAACCGATTAGGTCATTGAATTCGCCGCAGGCTTGTGTTATACTGTTGGCGTGGTTTTTAAGAACAGGCCCTTTGACAGGGGATCTGTTTTGATAATAGACGGGCGGGGCCGGCTTTGGCGGCCGTCCGGGGGGTTGTAATGAAAAAGCTGAAAGCACTGATTCCTGCACTGGTTTTGGTGTGCTGCCTGCTCAGCGGCTGTTCACGTCATCTTTACACGGAGGCGGACATGGGAAAGCTCCATGACGTGATCGGCTTTGTACAGAATGAACAGACGGCCCTGAATCATGTGATCTACAATAGTCTGCCGGACCAGCTGGCGAGAATGCTGGTGGAGGACAGGGAGTTTTCCTACTATATGTCTACCAGGGATTATGATCCGGAGCGGCCGGTCATGGCCCTGACCTTTGACGATGGTCCCAAAATAGGCAATACGGAACGTATCCTGGATGTTCTGGAAAAATACAACGTCACCGCGACCTTCTTCGTGGTGGGCTCTAATGTCAATGAGAATTCCGAATATCTTCTGAAAAGAATGGTTGACCTGGGCTGCGAGATCGGCAATCATACCAATGACCATGAAATCCTGACAGGACTTGACGCGGCCGGCATGAAGGCGCAGATCAAGGCCACGGATGATAAGATCAAGCAGTATGCGGGTGTGGACTGTCACCTGCTGCGTCCGCCCGGCGGCGCTTATAATGATGAGGTCCTGGCCAATGCGGGCAAACCGCTGATCTACTGGAATGTGGATACCAATGACTGGGAGACGCTGAGCACCGAGCATGTGATCCATGAAATCCGGACCTACAAGCATGACGGCAGCATCATTCTGATGCATGACCTTTATGAGTGTACGGCGGAGGCCATGGAGGTTGTGATCCCGGAGCTGATCTCCGAGGGATATCAGCTGATGACCATTTCCGATATGGCATACGCCAAGGGGATCGACCTGGAAAACGGCGTCAATTATTACGATCTGGGCATGTTTCCGGACGAGGATGAAGAAGAAGAATAAAACAAAAAAGAAGAGAATGTCTGAGGTAACATTCTCTTCTTTTTTTTACCAGCGGCCGAACTCGGAGAGTTCAAGGCCTTTATTTTTATCCAGAACGGTCTGGACGGCCCATTCATGAACGAAGAGGAGCAGGGGATTGCCCTTGAGGTCCTTGATCCGTTTCATGTCGGAGGTGCCGATGATCTTGGCGGGATCAATTTCATCCTTGTTGGCGATCCAGCGGATATATTCGTGAGGCATGGATTCCATGCGGATATCCACACCGTATTCCGCCTTGAGACGGTGGACCAGAACATCGAACTGCAGGACACCGACGACGCCCACGATGATCTCCTCCATACCGGTATTGTATTCCTGGAAGATTTGGATGGCGCCTTCCTGGGCAATCTGGCTGATACCCTTGATGAACTGCTTACGCTTCATGGTATCCACCTGGTAGACCTTGCAGAAATGCTCGGGGGCGAATGTGGGGATACCCTCATATTCAAACTTATGACCTGGCATGC
Organism: uncultured Lachnospiraceae bacterium; assembly: GCA_902787905.1. Classification (GTDB taxonomy): domain Bacteria; phylum Bacillota; class Clostridia; order Lachnospirales; family Lachnospiraceae; genus UBA2912. The sequence continues at coordinate 3,609 of CADAIF010000110.1, read as the reverse complement.
ACACGGTGTCGCCGATGGAGAAGATGCCCGGGTCAAATACGCCGATGATGTCGCCGGCATAAGCTTCGTCGATGACCTTACGTTCCTGGGCCATCAGCTGCTGAGGCTGGGACAGGCGGAGCTTCCTGCCGCCCTGGACATGGAAGACTTCCTTGTCCGCGTCAAATTTACCGGAGCAGATACGCATGAAGGCCACGCGGTCACGGTGGGCCTTATTCATGTTGGCCTGGATTTTGAAGACGAAGGCGGAGAAGTCCGGATCGAAGGCTTCAACGAGACCTTCATTGGACATTCTGGAAAGCGGGGCCGTCGTCATATCCAGGAAGTAGTTGAGGAAAAGCTCGATACCGAAATTGTTCAGTGCGGAGCCGAAGAAGACGGGAGAGAGCCTGCCCTGGCTGACGGCTTCCATATCCAGCTCGTCACTGGCACCGTCCAAAAGCTCGACATCATCGATCAGACGCTCGTAAAGCTCATCCCCAAGCGCACCCTGAAGCTCCGGAGAATCCATGGTCAGGTCCATATCCGACGCCGCCTTCTGGCCGTTGTTGTTTTCGGTGAAGGCGTGGATGTGACGGGTCTGCCTGTCATAGACGCCCTTGAAGGCCTTGCCGCTGCCGATAGGCCAGTTGATGGGGCAGGTGTGGATGCCCAGGACAGATTCGATATCATCCATGAGGTCGAAGGGATCCAGTGCGTCACGGTCCAGCTTATTAATAAAGGTAAAGATGGGAATATGACGCAGGACGCATACCTTAAAGAGCTTGATGGTCTGGGGCTCAACGCCTTTGGAGGCGTCGATGACCATGACGGCGGAGTCCGCGGCCATGAGGGTACGGTAGGTATCCTCCGAGAAGTCCTGATGGCCCGGCGTATCCAGAATGTTGATGCAGTAATCCTTATAGTTGAACTGCATGACGGACGAGGTGACGGAGATACCTCTTTCCTTCTCGATCTCCATCCAGTCAGACACGGCGTGACGGGCTGTTTTTTTGCCCTTGACCGAGCCGGCCAGGTTGATGGCGCCGCCATACAGCAGGAATTTTTCAGTCAGCGTTGTTTTACCGGCATCCGGATGCGAGATGATCGCGAAGGTCCGGCGCCTTTCTATTTCTTTTCTGTAATCAGACATTTTCCTTCCTCCATTTTGCCTAGTTATTTTAGCCTACACGTCAAGTCTTTGTCAAGAAATATAGGCAAAAACGCGGATTTGCTTGCAATGACCTGACAAATAAGGTATATTTACCGTGTATACAGCCCTCGGGAAGAGGTCTGTAAAGACTTAATACAGATGGAGGTATGTAAGTGTCACGTATTGCGATCGTTACAGACAGCAACAGCGGAATCACCCAGGCCGACGCGAAGGAACTGGGTGTTTATGTCCTGCCCATGCCGTTTGATATAGACGGAAAAGAATATTTTGAAGATATCAGCCTCAGTCAGGAAGAGTTTTATCATATGCTTGAGAATGACTGCGAAATCTCCACATCTCAGCCTTCTCCGGGGGCGGTTACGGATCTCTGGGACCAGCTGCTGAAGGACTATGATGAGATCGTTCATATTCCCATGTCCAGTGGTCTGAGCAGCTCCTGCGCCACAGCCGCCATGCTGGCTGAGGACTACGACGGCAAGGTCCGCGTGGTCAATAATCAAAGGATCTCAGTCACCATGCGTCAGTCTGTTCTGGATGCTCAGGAAATGGCAGCGGCGGGTCTTTCGGCAGCGAAGATCGGGGATATCCTGGAGGAGCAGCGTTTTGAATCCAGCATCTATATTATGGTAGATACGCTGAAATATCTGAAAAAGGGCGGAAGGATCACACCGGCGGCCGCAGCCCTGGGCACCCTGTTGAAGCTGAAGCCCGTACTGCAGATCCAGGGTGAAAAGCTGGATGCTTTTGCCAAGGCCAGGACGGTGAAGCAGGCCAAGACCATCATGCTCAACGCCATCCGTAAGGATATGGAGACCAGGATCGGTCATTCCGCGGCGGGAGAGCATGTCCATATCGCCGCTTCCTACACGCCGGGTGACGGTGTAGAGCAGTGGCTTCAGGAAATCCGCGAAGCCTTCCCGAATCACGAGGTTTACGCGGCGCCGCTTTCTCTCAGCATTTCCTGTCATATCGGACCGGGAGCGCTGGCTGTGACGGTGACCAAAGAAACCGTCTATTAACTATGCAAAGCTATACACATATCATCCATGATCTGGCACCGGTGTATGATGCGTCGTCATCGGTCCTGATCCTGGGATCTCTGCCTTCGGTCAGTTCCCGGGGGCAGTTCTTTTATCAACATCCCCGCAACCGTTTCTGGCCTGTCATTGCCTGTCTGACGGGGGAGTCTGTTCCCCGGACGACAGAAGAGAAAAGGGCGCTTTTGCTGAGGCATCATATCGCCCTGTGGGATGTGATTGGGGAGTGCGATATCATCGGCTCCAGTGACAGCTCGATCAGAAATGTGTTGCCCAATGATATTCGGCTGATTTTAGAGGCCGCGCCGATCCGGAAGATTTTTGTCAACGGAAAGACCGCGGACCGCTATTACCGGAAACATCTTCTGCCCCTCACAGGCAGGGAGGCCATCTGCCTGCCCTCCACCAGTCCGGCCAACGCCGCCTGGTCGGAAAAACGTCTGTGCGAGGCCTGGTCGGCGGCTTTAAAAGACTGCTGAAGAACTCTGAAACCGATCTGAAAGGAGGAACCCTATGAAAAGAATCACAGCTGTAATTTCGGCCCTCGGTCTGTCTGCGGCCCTCGGCCTTTCGGCCTGCGGCGGGGCTTCTGCGCCGAAAAAGGAAGTGACAGCCGTTTCCCTGCTGGAGGATGTGGAGGCCTATACCAAGACTTTAAAGTCCATGGAATCCACGCTGGATATGAATATCGTCATGTCCGGCGCTGACCTGACTTCCCTCAATGAGGAAGGCACGGTGACCCTGACCATGGATATGGATATGCAGACTACCATGGATCCCACCGCCAATCACATGACCGGGACCATGCATATGATGGGCATGGATATGGATATGGAAATCTACACGGTCCTGGAGGACAGTGAGATCGTCAATTACATGAATGTGCTGGACCAGTGGTCCTTCCAGCGGCTGCCTTATAATAAGGATGAGATGAGTCAGCTGTCCGCTTCGACGGAGGAGCTTCTGAAGCATCAGGATTCCCTGAACCTGGAGGAAGCCCTGGAGGATACGGACGCCGGCAAGGCCTACATTGTCACCGGTACCATTGAAGGCGAGGATGTCCGGGGCATTCTGAACCAGGCTGAAAATCTGGTGGGAGATGTGGCTGCGGTCGGCGAGAGCCTGGGAAGCCTGGACGGTCTGGTTATGAATCTGCGTTACGCCATTTCCGAAAAGGATCACCGTCCCATTTACTCGGAATTTGAGTTCTCAGGCTTTGAGCCGATGGATGAGGAGATCGACATGAGTGTGGATTCCTATACCATGCGTATCGATTACAAGGGCTTTGATACCGTGGACACCATCACGGTGCCCCAGGAGGTCAAGGACTCCGCCCAGGAGCTCACCCAGTAAGTCATGCTCTGTGATCTGCAAGGAGACTGCTTTTTTAAGCAGTCTTCTTTTTTTTCGCATTTTTAT
>CADAIF010000109.1 GCA_902787905.1 uncultured Lachnospiraceae bacterium | reverse complement strand
AATCAAGAGCAGGCCATTGTTGATGGCATTGCGGAAGAAAATACGGGCAAAACTTTTGGCAATGATGCAGGAAATACCCAGGGCCTTGATAGCCGCCGGGGCCTGCTCGCGGGAGGAGCCGCAGCCGAAATTGCTGCCGGCCACAATGACATCTCCGGGCCTGATCTGCCCGGCCAGCTCCGGCCTCAGGGGCGAAAAAGCGTAGGGCGTCATCTCTTCTATCGTCTTAAATACCAGGTATTCTGTAGGCATGATGATATCGGTATCGATATCGTCCCCCAGAACCCAGGCTCTGCCTTTAAATGTATCCATCATCCGCCTCCTTACAGCCTGTCCGCTGTGGTGATCTCACCCGCAATGGCGGAAGCCGTCACCGTTGCCGCGGATCCGAGATAAACAAAGGAATCCTTATGTCCGGCACGTCCCTTGAAATTCCGGGTGCCGGTACTGATCAGGACTTCGCCCTCACCAATCACGCCCTGGCAGGAGCCCCAGCAGACCGAGCAGTTGGGATTCATGACAATGGCGCCTGCATCGATAAAGGTCTCCAGCAGGCCCTCGCGGATGGCCTGTTCGTAGATATCCTGGCTGGCGGGTACCACAAGGAAACGCACCGTGGGTGCCACCTTTTTACCCTTAATGAGCTGTGCGCCCACCCTCAGGTCCTCGATCCTGCCGTTATTGCAGGAGCCCAGGAAGGCTTCGTCAATATGCAGGCCCAGACATTCCTCCGCCGGGACCACGCTGTCCACAAAATGCGGCTTGGCCACAACCGGGCAGATCTCGCCCAGGTCAATATCATAAACCCTGGCGTAAACGGCGTCCGCATCCGGCGCGAAGACCTGCTTCGCCTCACGGCCATGGGCTTTCAGATAATCCAGCGCAATATCGTCCACCTCCATCAGGGCTGTCTTGGCGCCGGCCTCCACACAGAGGTTGCAGATGGAGATACGGCCGGCCATATCGATGGTCTTCAGGCCGTCGCCGCCGAATTCCATCGCCATGTAATTGGCGCCGTTGGCGCCGATACGGCCAATGATGGTCAGGATCAGGTCACGGGCGTAAACGCCCTCTTTCAGCTGTCCGTGCAGATTGAAACGCAGCGTCTCCGGAACCATGACCCAGGAGTGGCCTGTCACCATGGCATACAGATAGTCTGTACATCCGATACCGGTACCGAAGGCACCCAGGGCACCGTAGGCACAGGTGTGGCTGTCCGCGCCGAAGATGAGCTCGCCCGGGCTGACATGCTTTTCCATCATGATCTGATGACAGACACCGGCGCCCTCATAAAAGGTGATCTCATGCTCCCGGGCAAAATCCCGCATCTTCTTGTGGGAATTCGCCGTCTTGACACTGTCACAGGGTACGTTGTGGTCGACGATCCAGACCAGCTTCTTCTTATCGTAAATCTTCTGACTGGAAAGTGCCTTATACATATCAATGGTCAGATGGGTCGTGCCGTCGTTGGACATCATCCAGTCCAGCTCGACCGTGTGAATATCATTCGCTTTCGCCTCAGTGACACCTGCCGCCCTGGCGATGATCTTTTCCGCTATGGTCATTCCCATGTCCTAGTCCTCCTTATCCTGTGACGGCTTTTCCAGAGAGGCGATCAGCCCACCCTGGTCCAGTATGGTCTGCAGATTTTCCGGCAGCTTTGTGCAGGCAAAGGCCTGACCGCCCACACGGGCCACACCCTCAGTCAGGGAGACCTCCAGGTCGTCCCCCGCCTTCACATGATCACACAGGCCCTTGCATACGATCACCGGAAGGCCGATATTGATGGCGTTGCGATAAAAAATACGGGCGAAGCTGTTGGCCAGAACAGCCTTGACACCCAGCTCCTTAAGGACGCGGGGCGCCTGCTCACGGGAAGAACCGCAGCCGAAATTGTCCCTGGCGACCACATAATCTCCGGCCCTGACCATCCCGGCGAAATCCGGGTCCAGACTCTCGAAGGTGTGAGGCGCCATTTCCTCTATGCTCGGATAAAGCAGATACTGGGACGCAATGATCTGGTCCGTATCAACATCTGATTCAAATTTAAAAATTTTACCCATTTTGTCCTCCTTGCGGCAAGAATCATTTACTAGGATTATAGCGCTTATCGGCGCTTTTCTCAATCATTTCTTTAGCACGTTCCATCGTGGAACTGTGCCCCCCTTGCGCAGCGTTTTTTATGTAACAGGAAACCGCAGTTTCCTGATCTGCATAAAAAAAGACGCCTTAAGGTGCACCCCAGCAGCCTTAAGACGTCATTTTACGCTCGCAGGACCAGCAGATCATGCGGCCTTCCGGGACCGGCGCCCCGCAGCAGACGCACCGGTCTTCAATGATAAGGATTCGTTTTTTCTCCTTTTCTTCCTTTGGCTTTTTCGTTGTATCTTCCACTGTTTGGCCCCTTTACCGTCACCTGATCATCTTGATATAAGAATTATAAAATCAGGCTGACCATAAGGCAACCAACACAAAATGCAGATTCGGCCATTAATGGATGCAAAACGAAGGAATGTCTTTACGACAGCTATTTTTATTCCGCGTCTTCCTCAGTTTTGGCATTGGCAATAGCCTCTTCCTGCATCTGCTGGATATCCGGGAACATGGAAAGCATGGGTCTGATCTTCTTGCCGTGCAGCTTTCGATCCACATAGTTCTTCGTACATTTCATAACCAGCGGTGAAAGCACCAGGACACCGATCAGGTTGGGGATCATCATCAGACCGTTAAAGGTATCCGAGATATCCCAGGCCAGCTGAGCCTTCATGATGGAGCCCAGGAAAACAACGACCACGAAAACGATACGGTAAGGCAGGATGGACTTGTCACCAAACAGATAATGACAGGCCGTTGCGCCGTAGTGGCTCCATCCCAGAACGGTAGAGTAGGCAAAAAGCAGAATGGCCAGGGCGATAAAGGCCGCGCCTAAAGACCCGAAGGTCTGGGAGAAAGCAAAGCTCATGTAGGTACTGGAGCTGACGCTCTCACCGATCTCACTGACCACACCGGTCTCCAGATCGATAACGCCGGAGCTGAGAATGGTGATGGCCGTCAGTGTACAGACAACGATCGTATCCGCGAAAACCTCGAAGATACCCCACATACCCTGACGGACAGGCTCCTTGACGTTAGAGCTGGAATGCACCATAACGGAGGAACCAAGACCGGCCTCGTTGGAAAAAACGCCGCGCTTGAAGCCCCACTTCATCGCCTCGGCAATACCTGCGCCGATACCGCCGCCCACTGCGGCCTGCACGGAAAAGGCACACTTGAAGATAGAAGCCAGAATGGCCGGGATCATCGGCGCATGCATAATGATGATCACAATGGCGCCGATAAAATACAGAATGACCATGAAGGGAACCAGCTTCTCCGTGATCGCCGCCACACGCTTGAGACCGCCGATGATCACGGCGCCGACCGCGATGACCAGAACGATACCCATGATGACTGTCGGGATACCGAAAGCAGATTCCACGTTGGTGACCATGGAATTGACCTGGCTCATGTTGCCGATACCGAAGGAAGCCAGGAAACAGAAAATACTGAACAGAACGGCCAGCACCGTGCCGATGCCCTTGCAGCCCTTCTTTGCGCCGAGACCATCTTTCAGATAGTACATCGCGCCGCCGTGCCACTCGCCTTTTTCATCCTTGCGGCGGAAAAGGATACCCAGAACGTTCTCCGAATAATTGGTCATCATGCCGAAGAAAGCGATGAGCCACATCCAGAAAACCGCGCCCGGTCCGCCGGCGGCAATGGCGCCGGCCACGCCGACGATATTACCGGTACCGACCGTGGCGGCCAGAGCCGTACATAATGACTGGAACTGAGAGATCGTCCGGTCCTCTGTATGTCCGGTCACGTGACGATCCGTGAAGATCGCCCCGATGGTATTCTTCATCCAGTGGCCGAAGTGTCCCACCTGAAAAAAGCCCGTCATCACCGTCATGATGATGCCTACGGCTCCCAGGAGGATAAGCGCCGGCCATCCCCAAACTACTCCGTTGATCGTGCTGTTAAGATTAGTAATAAATTCTAGCACCTTTTTTCACCTAAGTCCTTCCTCTAATGTTGCCGGTTACGATCCAGAGTCAGAAAAAAGGCACGCCTTTACGTGCCCGGCCCAAAAGGCCCCGTCCTCTTTTTTTGAATAATTATCACAAGTATAGCATTACAGGGGGACGCACACAAGAAAAAAAAACAAAATTCTGTTGGTTTTCTGTGTGTTCCCCCTGCATATTACATGATGATTTTTGAAAGATTATTCATAATGGCCTCTGCCACACCCGGATCGTTCATGGAATAGACATGGACCGTTTTAAAGCCATTGGCAAAAAGGTCGATGATCTGATCCGTGGCATAGGCAATGCCTGCCTGACGCATCGCTTCCCTGCTGCTGCCGAAAGTATCCAGGATCCGGCGGAATCGGGTAGGCAGCTGGCAGCCCGCCAGATTCAGCGTCCTTTTGACCTGGGCCTTATTGACGATGGGCATGATGCCCGGATGGACCGGCACCATGATCCCCGCTTCGCGAAGCTGATACATATAGCTGTAAAAAACCGGATTATCAAAAAACATCTGCGTGATCAGGAAATCCATGCCCGCATCCACCTTCTCCTTCAGGAAACGGATGTCCTCCTGCATGGAGTCCGCCTCCGGATGGGTCTCCGGATAGCAGGCCCCGGCGATACAGAAATCCGGGTCGAACTCCTTGATCTTGCGCACCAGCTCAATGGCATGATGATAATTGATCGCCGACGGAGAAAAGCCCTCGGGAATATCTCCCCTCAGAGCCAGAATATTCTGGATCCCCTCCGCCTTCATGCGCGTCAGCTGCCGGTCAATGGTCTCCCTGTCCGATGTGATACAGGACAGATGCGCCATGGCCGGGACGCCCATCTCATTCTGCAGATCTTTGGTGATCTCTATGGTATAGTCACTGGTGCCGCCGCCGGCGCCGTAGGTAACGCTCATAAAGGCTGGCTTCAAAGCCGCGATCCTTTTGGCCGCGCTGACCACAGAGTCCATATTTTCCTTTTTCTTCGGCGGAAACACCTCAAAAGAGACCGAATAGGGATAGGTTCCCACCGCCTCATTAATCTTCATCATCTTGTCCTCCTGTCCATCTCAAGCTGAATTATACCCTACAGTGTAACACACCCGTTCCCCGGAATGAACCCTGAAATCATCAAAATCTTCCCTTGAGTATATACAAAAAACTACTAACCGTGATAATATAGACTTATAATAGACACTATTACCAATATGAAGGGAGGGTTCCCGTGATGAAACACAAAAAACAAATGCGAAAACTGACCACAGTTCTTCTGTCGTTCCTGCTTGCTGCCCTGATACCAACGCTTCCGGCCAAAGCAGCGAATATCGCCGTTAACGCGTCCAATTTTCCGGATGACACCTTCCGGTCCTATGTCAGTAAACACTTTGATTCCAATCACGACAATTACTTATCCCCGGCGGAAATAGAAAATGTCACAGATATCCTCGTCTCCGATCAAGGCATTCAGTCTCTGGTGGGTGTCAATTACTTCACAGATGTCACCAGAATATATTGTGACGGCAATGATTTAACTACGCTTGATGTAAGCCAGCTGTCGGAGCTGGAAGATCTATTGTGTCATGACAACCGGCTGACATCTCTGACCTTCGGCGCCAATGATAAACTGGATCGCCTCTGGTGTCAGAATAATAAGCTGCAAAAACTGGATCTTAGCAATCTTAGTTCGTTAACCCTCTGCTTATGCCGCTATAATAAACTGACTTCCATTGTTTTTAAGAATAATCCGTGCCTTGACGACTTAGATGCTGAGCATAATTTACTGAAATCCCTGAATCTGACAGGGGCGCCGCTTCTTAAAAAAGCAGTAAACGAAGGCAGTTATCAGTCTTTCGATAATCACACGACTGCATCATATTACATAAATGTGATCAATCTGCTCGTTGATGAAACAGTCGTCTTAAGGTCCCCGGTAATTCTTACCCAGCCTTCCGCAAAAACTGCAGTGGAAGGCAAGACCGTCACCTTCAGCACAACAGCCAAGGGCGGCGGCCTCTCCTACCAGTGGCAGTACAGGACCAGTGCCACCGGCACCTGGGCCAGGGCCACAGCCACCGGCAATACCACCGCAAATTTAAAAGTGCCCGCCACCACAGGCAGGAACGGCTACCAGTACAGATGTGTCGTCAAGAACAGCAAAGGCACCGCTTACTCCAAGGCTGCCAAATTGACCGTTACCTCGTCCGCGAAACCGGCGATCACAACTCAGCCTTCTAATGCCACGGTCACCGAAGGCGGCACCGCCACCTTCAAGGTCGCCGCTTCCGGCACAGGCCTCTCCTACCAGTGGCAGTACAGGACCGGCGCTTCCGGCACCTGGGCCAGGGCCACAGCCACCGGCAATACCACCGCAACATTAAAGGTTCCCGCCACTAAAGGCAGAAACGGCTACCAGTACAGATGCGTCGTCAAGAACAGCGCAGG
>CADAIF010000108.1 GCA_902787905.1 uncultured Lachnospiraceae bacterium | reverse complement strand
GCCCAGTCGGGATGGGCCCGGTAAAGATCACTGTCCTCACTGATCATTTCAGGTTCGATCCAGAGGCCGAACTTCATGCCCAGCCCGTGCACCTGATCCGCCAGATCCTTCAGGCTGCCGCCTAGTTTTTCCTCATTGACATACCAGTCTCCCAGACTGCTCATGTCGCTCTGTCTGCAGCCGAACCAGCCGTCATCCAGGACCATCATCTCTATCCCCAGGTCCGCTGCCTGCCGGGCAATGTCCAGAATCTTTTTCCCGTTAAAATCAAAATAAGTGGCCTCCCAGTTGTTGATCAGGACAGGCCTGGGCATATCACGCCAGGGCCCCCGGCAGATATGGCCGCGAACCAGGTCGTGACAGATATGGGATAAGGCCCCCAGACCGTCTCCGGTCATGGCGGTCACCGCCTCCGGGGTCTCAAAGGCGTCGCCGGGCATCAGCGTCCAGGCAAAAGCTTCCGGCTGGATCCCCATAAGGAGACGGGTCTGAGCCAAGGGGTCCTTCTCTGCCTCAATGGCAAAATTGCCGCTGTAGACAAACATCAGCCCGTAGCAGCAGCCGGCCGTTTCCGTCGTATGACGCCCTGCCAGAATGGCAAAAGGATTCTGGGCGTGGCCGGAATGACCCCGCCGGCTCTCGTAAAGGATACGCCCCTGAGTCAGAGGGGACCGCTCGGGCACCCGTTCAAAACCATAGCGGCCCGGCAGATGGATCAGGTCATAATCGCTTTCCGGAAGATCCAGACACAGGGAAGCCGCCCTGGTAAGGGTCAGCGGCCGATCTGATGTATTGGTCAGACAGACGCTCCGGGTGATCACATCCAGGTCATAGAGGATGCCGAAACGCAATGTCACCCTCAGGCCCAGACGGTCATCCGCCAGGTCGATCTCCACCGTCTCCGCCTCGGAAGGGTCCGCATAGACCGCCGGCAGCCCTTCCAGGCTGTACTTGCCGGGCAGCCGTCTGCAGGCCCGGTATCTCAGGTCGCAGCCGGAGACGCCATTTTCATCCTCAACAGACAGGGCCGTCGTCCGAAAGTCGCCGCTGCCGCGGCAGGGATAGACCTGGGGCAGCACATCCGGAGAAAAGGTCCGGTCTGTCCCCCTGCAGAAGGGAACGCCTGAAAAGCCCCTGTCATGATATGTCAGGAGATAGTCCATCTTCCCCCGGACCCTGGCGCCGTAATAGAGCTGCAGCAGGAAACCGTCCTCGGTCACACCCATCTGACAGGTGGTATGGCGGGTATGCAGATTAATGATCTCTTTCATGATTCGAGCCTATTCTCCGATTTCCGACATTAAAATCTCCACAGCCTTATCCAGCTGACTGTCGGCAGCCGCCTCAGATTCACCCTCATCAGCTGCGGTCTCTTCCACGACCACATCCGGCTCCAGACCGGTGCCGTGGATATTTCTGCCCTCCGGTGTATAGTATTTGGCCGCTGTCAGTTTGATCGCCGATCCGTCATCCAGACCGATGACATACTGGACAATGCCCTTGCCGAAGGATGTGGTGCCCACCAGCTGAGCCGTCTCGTAATCCTGCAGACAGCCGCTGACGATCTCAGAAGCGCTGGCACTGTTCTCGTTGATCAGAACCACCATGGGCAGGTCAAAAACATCTTTGTCCTTGGAGTACTCCTCTTCCTTCTGTCCGTTCTTGTCGATGGTGTAGACCAGAAGCTTTTCCGGAGGCAGGATACGGTCCAGGACATCCACTGCGGAATTGACCAGGCCGCCGGGATTATCCCTCAGGTCCAGCACCAGGGCCTTCATCCCCTGGGAAGACAGATCGTCCAGGGCCTCGCAGAACTGGTCATAGGTGGTCTCCTCAAACTCCAGAATAGTCACATGACCGATGCCGTTATCCAGCATTTCATGCTCTACCATGGGAACCTCTATGGTCCGGCGCTCCACCGTAAAAGTCATATAATCGGACTCGGAAGCCCTGTAGACCTCGATGTCTACTGTGGTGCCCTCCGGCCCCTTGATCCAGCTGACGACCTCACTGACGTCCTGGCCGGTGACTTCCTTTCCGTCCACCTTGTAAAGCACGTCGTCCTTTAAAAGGCCGGCCTCCTCACCGGGAGAGCCCTCAAAGGGACGCAGGACGCTGATCACGCCCGTACGCACATCCTGGCTGACCACCACGCCGATGCCGGAGTAAAAGCCCTGACTGGACTCCTCCAGGGCGGCATACTCCTCCGCTGTATAGTAAACCGTATAGGGTTCATTCAGGGAATCGACATAGCCCTTGTAGACCCCTTCCAGCATCTCTTCCTGACTGACCGGCTCATCATCCGACATATAATAGGCGTCAATGACCGCCTGCAGATCGTCCAGCTTGTTCTCCATTTCACCGTAAAGACTGCCGTCACCGCGATGCAGGGAAGAGAGCAGGCCTCTTCCGACGCTGACGCCGTAGCCGCAGCCGGCCAGAGAGGCGCCGGCCCCCATCAGAGCCGCTGCCAGGGCCAGAGATCTGAGCAAAGGTCTTTTCTGTTTTTCATTTTTTCTCATATGATCAAACTCCTCATGTGATTAGTTTTTTGCAGAACTTGCATTGCTATCTTAACACAAAAAAACGGCTCAGACAATTGTCTGAGCCGATTATATGACGCGTGTCAGATCCGGATCATACCCGCACATGTTTGATGAGGGTGAAATAACTGCCGAAGAAACCGATACCCAGACCGATGATCAGGGAGACCGGAAGCAGCAGCCGGAAAACCTCCAGGGAAGGCGTGAAGACCAGAATGCTGTTTAAGATCGCAAAACGCTCTGTCACAAACTCCACGACCTTGTCATAGAGGAAGTAAAGGACGCATACCGGGATCAGGGAACCCACGGCACCGATCAGCAGACCTTCCACCAGGAAAGGACCTCTGACGAAGAAATCCGTCGCACCCAGATATTTCATGATGGCGATCTCCTCCTTACGGACCGTAACGCCGATCATGACGGTGTTGCTGATCAGGAAGATGGCAACGCCCATCAGGATGACAATGATCGCCAGAGACACATAGCTGATCAAACGGCCGATGCTGGCCATGCTGTCCGCCACACTCTGGGAGGAATTGACCGTCCTGACATTCTCGATCTTTTCAATGTAGCTGACCACATCCTCCTGGGTGGCCGCGTCATTGAGATAGACAGCCAGGCTGGCGGAATCCGCCAGAGGGTTGTCATTATCCAGATTCGTCAGCACTTCGTTGTCCCCGTCCGGGAAAGCCTTTTCCTTGTAGTCTTCCCAGGCCTGCTCCGGAGAGGTGTAAAGTACTTCCTCAACGCTGTCCAGCGTTTCGATATCAGACTTGATGGCCATGATCCTGTCTTCCGCAGTGCCCTCGTCAAAGAAAACCGTGACGCCCACCGTCGTTTCCACTTCCTGGAAGATGGACTGGAAATTCATGACCAGGCAGAAGAAAACGCCGAACAGGAACAGACAGGCCGTAATGGTACCGATAGATGCCAGTGAAAAAAGACGGTTTCTGAAAATGTTCTTGATGCCCTGTTTGATACTGTAAAAGAAACTACTCATAGTAATACCCGCCTTTTTTCTCGTCGTTGACGATGAGACCCTTGTCCATACTGATGACGCGTTTCTTCATCCTCTCGACGATTTCTTTATTATGCGTGACCACCAGGACTGTGGTGCCGCGCATATTGATGGCCTCCAGAAGCTTCATGATCTCCCATGAGTTCTTCGGGTCCAGATTACCTGTCGGCTCATCAGCCAGCAGGAGGGGCGGATTATTGACCAGTGCGCGAGCCAGGGCCACTCGCTGCTGCTCACCGCCGGACAGCTCGTCCGGCCTTGACTTTGCCTTGTCCGTCAGACCGACCAGGGCCAGCACAGCCATGACATTCTTACGGATGTTCCTGGCGGGTACGCCGACGACCCTCTGGGCAAAAGCAATGTTTTCATAGACCGTCCTGTCCTTCAGCAGACGGAAATCCTGGAAGACGACGCCGATCCCCCTTCTCAGAATGGGTACTCTCTTGCGGCGCAGCTTTCCAAGGTTCTTATTATTAATGTAAATGGCGCCTGAGGTGGGCTCCAGTTCCTTCAGCAGCAGCTTAAACAGCGTTGTCTTGCCGGAACCGCTCTCGCCGACCACAAACACGAATTCGCCTTTTTCGACCCTGAGACTGATCCCGCGCAGTGCCTGTACATTGCCGGGATAGGTCTTGGTCACATTATCCAAGGCTATCAATGGATCGACCTCCTTAAAGCAGAAGACTCTAGTATTCCTGTGTCTCCATATAATTCATATACTTGACAACCATTAACGCGATCTTGAAGGTAATGGCATCCTCAAAGACCCTCAGGTCCAGTCCGGTACTCTTCTGCAGCTTGTCCAGACGGTAAACCAGGGTGTTTCTGTGGATATACAGCTGTCTGGATGTCTCGGAAACATTCAGGCTGTTCTCAAAGAAACGATTGATGGTCGTGAGGGTTTCCTCATCAAAATCTTCCGGGGACTTGCTGTCAAAGATCTCCCGGATAAACATTCTGCACAGCGGGATGGGCAGCTGGTAGATCAGGCGGCCGATCCCCAGATTACTGTAGGCCACCAGACCGCGCTCACTGTAAAAGATCTTGCCGACATCCAGAGCCATACGGGCTTCCTTGTAGGAACGGGACACATCCTTGATCTCCTGGACGATGGTACCCAGCGCGATCTTGACATGATTATCCGAATCCCCGGTCAGCAGATCGTAAACGCCCTGCAGGGATTTTTCGATGTCCTCGTAGGACTCCCCTTCCCTGACTTCACGGACGATGATGATATCCTTCTCATCCACAGCAGTAATGAAGTCCTTCGGGCGGCCGGTGTAGATGGTCCTGACCGTTTCCAGACCATTCATATCCCTTTCATTGTCCATTTCGATCAGGACAACGATCCTGCGGACATCCGTTTCGATATGAAGCTTTTTGGAACGATTATAGATATCCACCAGAAGAAGATTATCCAGAAGAAGATTCTTGATGAAATTATCCTTGTCAAAACGTTCCTTGTAAGCCACAAGCAGATTCTGGATCTGGAAAGAAGCGACCTTGCCCAGCATATAGACATCGTCACTGTCGCCCTTGGCCAGGAGCACGAACTCCAGCTGGTGCTCGTCGAACACCTTGAAAAACTGAAAGCCCTGCAGCACCTGGCTGTCCGCCGGCGAATTGACAAAATCCTGGACATAGCCCTCGTATTCCTCCGCGTGCGGGAATGTGGAGGAAACAACCTTGCCTTCAATATCCATGACACAGAAGTCAATCCTTGTGATTGATTTCAGACCTTCGATCGTATTCTGTAAAATCTGATTGGAAATCATGACCTTCTCCTTCTCCTTTGCCCTGCCCTCAGGCAGAGATAATTTTTAAGAGATTCTGACATCTCTATTGTAAAGCAAAGATGCCCAAAAAGGAAGAGGAAAATGACTTTTTTTTATCTATTTTCCCAGTTTAGTATGGAAAAACATTCTTTTTTTGCCCAATTTGAAAAGATTTTTTTGTAGAAAATTACAAGCAAAGGCCGTGTCACGGCTCTCATTAACTATAGCAGATTGAGAGATTTATTGCAATATTATTTCGCAAATATTACATACTTTTTAAAAAATGTTTTAAGTTGCCGTCAGGCCGGGGGTTATGTGAATTTCGTATAAGCATCTTCAGAGGCATTATTTCCTTATCGCCTGATTAATTGGTATGCTTTAGAAAAGAGAAATTCGGAGGTAACGATCATGTCAAACAAACCCATGGCGGATTATGTAAAATTACCGGAGCTTGAAGAGTACAGAGAATGGTTCAAAGACTTTGCGGACCTGTACCGTGAGGACGGCATTCTTCAGGTCACCTGGAAGACCAAAGACCATCAGATGTGCCACAGCGGCATGTCCCACAGGGCCTGTTCCCAGCTGACCAGATGGATCTCCCTGGATTATAAGAACGAGATCATCATCTTCACCCATCTCGGCGACAGCTGGATGACCGAGTCTGACCCCAACGGCTGGGAGACCTATTCCGAGCTGCCCACCCAGCGTTTCCAGTACCAGTATTTTGATGATACCAACCTGATCAAAAACATGCTCTTCGATCTGGATGTACCGACCATCGGTGCCATCCCCGGCTGCGGTTTCCACTGGGATTCCGCCATGCTCTGCGATGTCACCCTGGCTTCAGAGGATACCTGGATGGAAGTGCCCCATGCCCACGGCGGCCTGGTTCCCGGCGACGGCATGGGCCTGATGGCTCAGCACTATTTCGGCACCAAGCGCGGCAATTACTACATGATGACCGCCCGCCAGTGGACCGCACAGCAGATGCTGGACTGGGGCATGATCAGTGAGATCTGCCCGAAGGGCAAGGTGCTCGACAGGGCCTGGGAGATCGCACGTATGTGGAAGACCATGTCCTACGAGAACAGAACCATCATGTCCAACCTGGCCAAGCGCCCGCTGAAGAAGCTGATGATGGAGGACTTAAAGCTCCATACCGTCAGCGAGCAGTACGGTTCTCTTCTGCGTGTGGCAGCCGGTGATATGGGAGACACCAATTCCGCCCAGCAGGATGAGAAATATGATGCAGCAGCCCCCGACCAGGACCAGCTGGCAGGGCTTCCGGACCAGGCCCTTCGAGTGGTTCGAAAAAGTCCATGCCGGAGAGGCTGTCAATCCCTATGCCTTAAATGACAATCTGAAGCCCTACAGGCCGACTAAAAAAGAAGACTGATCTTCGGATCTTTAAAAAAGGAACACCCGGACCTCATCACCTCAGGGCCCGGGTGTTTTTGCGCTCTATTTAAGCCTGATCAGTCTCAGTCGATGGCGATGACCTTATAGTCCTTGTCTTCCACAGCCTTCTTCAGTACCTCAGAAGCCACCTCTGCGGTCATGGTGACCACTGCAGTGCCTTTCTCATGGCTGACAGCCGCTTCCTTCACGCCCTCCAGAGATTCCAGGGCCTTTTTGACAGTCGCTTCACAGTGGGGGCACATCATACCCTCGATCTTCATGGTTTTTTCCATGGTCTCTTCCTCCTTGATCATTTCCTCATTTTCAGTTGCTTTTGTATCCAGAAGCGGCGCGCTGCCCAGGGAATTTTTCATTACCCTGTCACGTCCCGCGTCATGAACTTTGAACAGATTCAGCCTCAGGGCATTCGTCACCACACAGAAGCTGGACAGGCTCATGGCTGCCGCGCCGATCATGGGATTCAGCTGCAGGCCGAAGGCATGGATATAAGCGCCGGCTGCCAGTGGAATACAGATGGCGTTGTAGAAGAACGCCCAGAACAGGTTCTGATGAATATTGCGCAGCGTAGCCCGGCTGAGCCTGATGGCTGCCGAGACATCTGTCAGACGGCTCTTCATCAGGACAATATCCGCTGCGTCCACGGCGATGTCTGCGCCTGCGCCGATGGCAATGCCCAGATCCGCCCGGGTCAGGGCCGGGGCGTCGTTGATGCCGTCGCCGACCATGGCTACCTTGCCTTTTTCTTTTAGCTGACGGATCACCGCGTCCTTACCGTCCGGCAGAACGCCGGCCACTACTTCATCCACACCGGCCTGCAGGCCCACAGCCATGGCTGTACGCGCGTTGTCACCGGTGAGCATGACCACATGGATGCCCATATTCTGAAGCTCCCGCACCGCCCTGGGGCTGTCCTCCTTGACAGTATCCGCCACGGCGATGATGCCGGTCACCTGTCCGTCCCTGGCGAAAAACAGGGGCGTTTTGCCCGCCTCCGCCAGACGCTCATAGGCCAGAGTCATCTCCGCCGGCATCTGCGCCTGCCTGCGGATAAAGTCATAATTGCCGCCGGTCAGGCTGCTGCCGCCCGAACTGGCTGTCAGACCGTTGCCCGGCAGGGCTCTGAACTCAGAGACCTCCCCGGCCCTCATATGTCTTGCCTCAGCTTCTCTCATAACAGCGCCCGCCAGAGGATGCTCACTTTTACTCTCCAGGGCCGCGGCCATGGCAAGCAGATCCGTTTCAGATATACCTGCCGCCGGGATAATATCCGTCACCTGAGGCTCCCCGCTGGTGATAGTGCCCGTTTTATCCAGGACCACGACCTGGACCTTTCCGGCTTCCTCCAGGGAAACAGCCGTTTTAAAAAGAATACCGTTTTTGGCGCCCATACCGCTGCCCACCATAATGGCGACCGGCGTGGCAAGACCCAGGGCACAGGGACAGCTGATCACCAGGACCGAGATGGCTCTGGCCAGGGAGAAGCCCACCGGCCGGCCCACCAGCATCCAGATGATAAAGGTGACCAGCGCGATCAGAAGGACCGCCGGCACAAAGACGCCGGAGACCCTGTCCGCAACCTTGGCCATCGGCGCCTTGGTCGCAGCCGCGTCGCTGACCATATGGATGATCTGGGAAAGGGTGGTATCCTGCCCCACCCTGACGGCCCGGCATTTGATAAAGCCGGACTGGTTGACCGTAGCGGCAGAGACCTGGTCGCCCTCCGCCTTATCCACAGGAATACTCTCACCTGTGAGGGCTGCCTCATTCACGGCACTGCTGCCCTCGATAATGACACCGTCCACCGGAATGTTTTCACCGGGACGCACCACAAAGATATCACCGGTCACCGCCTCCTCAATGGGGATCACCTTTTCCTCACCATTCCGAATAACGGTGGCCGTCTTCGGGGCCAGCTTCATCAGGCTTTTTAAGGCATCGGTGGTTCGGCCCTTGGACCTGGCCTCCAGCATTTTTCCCACAGTGATCAGGGTCAGGATCATGGCCGCGGACTCGAAATAAAACTCATGCATGTATTGCATGACCAGTGCCTCATTACCCCTGACTACGGCGTCCGTCATAAGGAAGAGGATGACCGTACTGTAGGCAAAGGAGACACCGGAACCCATGGCGACCAGGGTATCCATGTTGGGGGCCCTGTGGATGGCACTTTTAAAACCGCTCACAAAAAACTTGCGGTTGATCAGCATGACCACAATGGCCAGAAGCATCTGCACCAGGCCCATGGCCACATGATTGCCATTGAAAAAGGCAGGCAGGGGCCAGCCCCACATGCTGTGGCCCATAGAAAAATACATCAGGACGGCCAGAAAGATCAGCGAAGAAAGCAGACGGCGCCGCAGCACCGGGGTCTCATGATCCCGGAGCATTTCCTCCTCCGCTGCCAGGGAAGGTGCCTGGCTTGCCGCCGCGGCAGACTTCAGAGAAGCCCCGTAACCTGCCGCCTCCACAGCCGCGATCACGGCCTCAGGAGCCGCTGTCCCCTCCACGCCCATGGAATTGGTCAGAAGGCTGACCGAACAGGATGAGACGCCCTCTACAGCGCCTACAGCCTTCTCCACCCGGGCGCTGCAGGCCGCGCAGCTCATACCGGTTACAAGATACTGTTCCATATAAAACCTTTCTTTAAGCGATAATGCAATACCCCCTCCCCCGGGGGGTCGTATGTATCGTATACCTAAACTAACCTTTT
>CADAIF010000107.1 GCA_902787905.1 uncultured Lachnospiraceae bacterium | reverse complement strand
AACAGGTTATGATACTCATAAGCCAGCTCCGTCAGACCTTCATGATCACCGCCGCCGGCACCGTAAGTGCCGAAACCGGATTCAAGAATGATCTGAGCGATGGTTACCGAGGCCGGATAGCCTTCCTCATCCTGTACCTTTAAGGCACCGGAAACCATTTCCTGAGACAGGAAAGACGGAAGCCCTTCCACCGGCACTGCCGTGTCAGAACGCAGATGATCGATCACCGCGTTGAAATCCTCCTCAGACATCCCCTCAGGAATTTCCGTTTCGGATTCGGATTCCGTTTCCGTTTCGGATTCAGTCTCCGTTTCGGTTTCGCTTTCCTTTTCGGTCTCCTTGGTCTCCTCACCCTTTTCGGTTTCCTTTACCGTTTCGGATTCCGTTTCTGTTTCAGATTCAGTCTCCGCTTTGGTTTCAGTTTCCGCTGATTCAGTTTCAGTTTCCGCCGATTCGGTTTCAGCTGAGCTTTCCGTTTCAGCTGAGCTTTCCGTTTCCTCGGAAACCGCTTCCTCAGCTTCAGGAGCACTTTCCTCCTCGGCACTGTCCTCCTCCGAAACATCATAAACCACTTCTTCAGAGTCCTCCTCCGAAGCTTCATAGACAACCGCTTCCTCGGTATCCGCCTCAGAAGCCTCATAAACAATGGTTTCTTCCGCCTCATCAGCGAAAGCTGCTGTCGGGACGGCCGCAGCCATGGAAGCTGCGATCATCAGAGCAGTCACTTGTTTAAAAATGCCTTTTTTCAATTTATCATTCCCTTTTAATAAATTTTTAAAAGTGTTAAACAATACTATACCTTATTGTAACATAAAGAGGCTGCAAATACAAATAAAAGTTCCCGTTCAGATAATTTTTTTCATCCACTTTCCCCGGATGAGACGGATGAGGAAAATGGCACCCCTGAAAAAGAGCTCGATACACATGGCAGCCCATACGCCAACCAGCCCGAAGCGGCCCACAAGGATCAGTGAAAGCGGGAGCCTCACACCCCAGATACTGGCCAGATTCATGAGCCCCGGCATCAATGTGTCTCCTGCCCCGGTCAGGGCGCCGGAAGCAACAATGGAGGCCCCGTAGAAGGGCTCCGCAATGATCTCCAGACGAAGGATCCGCACAGCCAGAGCCTGAATGGCGGTTACAGGTGTCAGAAACATAAAAACATAAGGGCAGACCGCGTACATGAAAGCACCGGAAAGACCCATCAGGACCATACCCAGGCCCACAGTGATAAAAGCATAGCGCCTGGCCTGAGCAGGCTTTCCCGCGCCGATACTTTGACCCACCAGGGCGGTTGCCGTACTGCCCAGGCCGTAACCCGGCATATAGCAAAGACCCTCTGCCGTCACCGCAAAGGAATTGGCTGCCAGCGCCACCGATCCAAGGGGAGAGATGATACTGGTGACCACCACCAGAGCGCCGCTGAAGGCTGCCCTCTCCAGGGCGATCGGCACCGAGATCCGCACAGCCGTTTTTAAGGATACAGGCCGGATCAGCCAGGAATCCTGCCGCCTCAGCCTGAACAAAGGATGACGCAGACATAAAATGACCATAATGATCAGGGCGACCGTCACTTCCGACAAAGCGGTTCCCAAAGCCGCACCGGTCACTCCCAGACCTGCACCCGGCATCAAAAAGGAAGCCGATCCTATATGAATATTCCTGGCAGGATAGATCAGGAACAGGTTATAAATGACATCCAGACCGCACCGGCTGACATTTAATATACTGGGCAGGCGGATATTACCGCTGCACTGAAGGACAGCACTTCCCAGACCGATCAGCTGTACAAAGGGCAAAGACAGGCCGTAGATCAGCAGGTACATACCGGCGTCATGCCTCAATACCGGCTCACCACCAAGCCATACCGGAATATGCGGGGAAGCCAGAGCCATAAAAATCAGCAGACCGGAGGAAAAAAGAAGGACCATAGGCAGGGCCTGTTTAAACAGCCGCCTTGCTTCATCCCTCTGTCCTGCACCGATGTACTGAGCGATCTGCACAGAAAAACCGGAGGCCGCAGCCGTTGTCATACCTCCCAGCAGCCAGGTGGTGGATGCGGAAAGACCAATGGCCGCCGAAGCGTCCGCGCCGAGGCTGCCCACCATAGAAGCATCAATGTACTCCATAACGATGGTGCCAAGCTGTGAAATGATGGCCGGTATGCTCAGAAGCAGGATGCCCAGGACCTGACGCCTGACAGGCAGCTGCTGACTGACCAGCTCCTCCATGGTGATTCGGGAATTGCTCATGATCGACCTCGCGGCAGCGAAATAGCAGTAAACATAAAAGATGATCAGGGTAAAAAGAAAGGCCTTGTGGATGCCACAAAGCCTCTTATCATAGTAGCGAGAGGGAGATTCGAACTCTCGACACTGCGGGTATGAACCGCATGCTCTAGCCAACTGAGCTATCTCGCCATATATGGAACCTACAGGGCTCGAACCTGTGACCCTCTGCTTGTAAGGCAGATGCTCTCCCAGCTGAGCTAAGATTCCCTGTCGTCAGTTGAAATCTGACATGGACTATCATAACTTAAATACCGTTAATTGTCAACAGCTTTTTATATTTTTTTTGATGTGCACTTTTATGCCGCTCCGCAGGCCGGGATCAGGCCATGTAACGGCGGTTTTGACTGTAAAAATGCCAAAATAGAAATAAAATAAAAATAACCCTTGACATCTGAATCAATTTGTAGCATAATAATCAAGTCGACGGCGTGTGGCTCAGCTTGGTAGAGCGCTACGTTCGGGACGTAGAGGCCGCTGGTTCGAATCCAGTCACGCCGACGCTTAAAACTCCGGTTCATTTAATCCGGAGTTTTTTTATTTTTTCCTTTCCCTACAGCCCTCTCCAGGATTCCGGCCTGTACTCACTTAAGGCGGCCGCCCTGTCGATCCTACGGATCATATCGGGAATATCTCTGTTGAAAACGCCGGCCAGAATCACATAGTTCGACGCATGATTCGAACGGAAAACGGTTCCTTCACTGTCAATCCGGGTCAGAAAGAGTCTGGTCTCCTCCATGATCTGTTTCGGTGACAGCAGGGTGAAACGTCCCTCCCTGATTTCCTTTGCCATCGGTACCTCCTCTTCCACCATCAAGGTCAGAAGCGATGCGTAGGAAGGCTTAATGGCACTGATCACATCTGCGGTATGGATCGCATGTTCTTCCATCCGCTCACAGCCTCCCAGACCGGAGATCGCAGTGATGGATACAGCAATGCCTGCAGCCTCCAGCCGTCGTCCCGCTTCGATGATCTGTGCGCTGTCCGCGCCTTTTCTGACCCTTTTAAGCACCTCATCATCACCGGACTCCAGGCCCATATAGGCCATGGTCAGCCCTGCTTCCCTCAAAGCCTTCAGTTCTTCATCTGTTTTAGCCAATACATCCTTCGGGGCGGCATAGACCGAAACCCGTTCCAGCAGCGGAAACAGGAAAAAGGCTCGGTGGATGATATACAGAAGGTCCCTGGTTTTGACGATCATCGCGTCGCCGTCTGCAAGAAACAGCCTTCGCACCCTGTCCCTGTATAAACGGGCGCAGGCCTCAAGATCAGCCGTCACCTCGGCAAGGTCACGGATACGGAACTGTTTTGCCTTGTACATACTGCAGAATGTACAGGTATTTCTGGCACAGCCGATCGTCAGCTGCAGGATCAGGCTGCGGGCCTCTGAGGGCGGCCTGTAAACAATGCCTTCATATTGCATGACACGAGTCCTCCTGCTTATGATAAGAAATCCTTTAAATTATATTTTGCAAAATATATTGACTGTAAAATTATATTGTGTTAAACTCAATTCAGACTTAATCCTGTGTTTTGAAAGGAGAATCCGCATGAAAATTGCAATCAGATATTATTCCCGAGGCGGCAATACAGAGAAACTGGCCAAGGCCATCAGTCAGGCCGTCGGTATCCAGGCTTTCACAACAGATGTCCCGCTTTCCGAGGATGTCGATATCCTCTTCCTTGGCAGCGCCGTTTACGCCTATGGCGTGGATGATAATATCAAAAGCTTTATCAACGGCATTGATGTCAGGGTCGGCAAGGTCGTCAATTTCAGCACTGCTGCCCTGATCAGATCAACCTATAAGCAGATCGGCAAACTGCTGGCAGCAAAGAAGATTCCTCTGGCTGAAGAAGAATTCTACTGCAGAGGTGCCTTCGGGCCCATGCATAAAGGTCATCCTGATGCTGCAGACCTTAAGAAAGCCGCTGACTTCGCAAAAAGAATTGTCAACCAGTAATACTCCCCTGTTAATGGCCGTCGGGAAACCGGCGGTCTTTTTTCATGTTCCGGAGGCGGAGAAACTGAAGTCTGCCTGCAAGTTTTGTTATGTCCTGAATAAAACAAAAGAGGCCGATGACAATTGCCACCGGCCCCGAAAGCTCTTTTTAGCTGAAGTCCGCCATAATCTGGGCGTTAGCCTTCATGGCGCTCTCTTCCATTTCCCTGCGCTCAGCCTGAAGCTTCTCGCGGATCTCCGGATGAGAAATACCCATGATCTGCAGGGCCAGGTAAGCCGCATTCTTACTGCCGTTGATGGCAACGGTTGCTACAGGGATGCCGGAAGGCATCTGCACGATTGACATCAGCGCGTCCATGCCGTCCAGAACAGAACCTGAAAGGGGAACGCCGATGACCGGAATGACGGTCTGGGATGCGACAACACCCGGCAGAGCTGCCGCCATGCCTGCGGCGGTAATAATGACCTCTGTACCGTCTGTGCTGCAGGTATTTACAAACTCAGACAGGCCCAGATGCGCTCTGTGAGCGGAAAGGCAGCGGACATTTACTTCCACGCCGTATTTCTTTAAGATATCAACTGCCGGTGTCACTTTGGAGAGATCACTGGTGGATCCCATGATGACTGCTGCTTTCATAGTCTTATTTCCTTCCTTCATGTTCTTTTATGATCACCAGTTGGTCGCGATGTCCAGCTGATTGGGATTACTGTATGCAAAGCCGCCGGTATCGCAAACCAGGGCGGTACCCAGGCTGCAGGCGACTGTGGTGCCTCTGGGATGCACATCAAGATTGGCTGCGCACATGATATAGGGCCCCAGCATTTTACATCCGTCGTCACGCACCCAGTAGGGGTAATTCTCGGCATCAAAGCCTCTGTTCCTCATAATGCTGACAACGCCGCTCATATCCAGGTTATAGTAGGTCTCCTTGCCGGAAGGACCGTAAACAACGCCGGCACTTCTGGTCAGCACAGCCCCGCTCCAGGAACTGCTGCCTGAGGAGGAACTGCTGCTCTGCGAGCTGTCATCTGAAGACGAACTGTCATCTGAAGATGAACTGCTACCTGAAGATGAACTGCTGCCTGAGGAGGAACTGTCATCCGAGGATGAGCTGCTCGAAGATGAACTGTCGTCTGAGGACGAACTGTCATCTGAAGATGAGCTGCTGCCAGAGGATGAGCTGCTGCCCGAGGACGAACTGCTGCTTGAAGATGAACTGCTGCTCGAAGACGAACTGCTGCCCTGGGACGAACTGCTGCTTGCCGCCGCCGCGGCTGCTCTTCTGGCCTCCTCTGCAGCTTTAGCCTCTGCCGCCGCCTTTTCCTCAGCCGCAATGATCTGGGCCATGGTCTGCTTTTCGGCATCGATCTTGGACTGGATCGCAGAAATATCATAGTTCAGAGAATTGATCTCATCACCCAGCTTAGCCAGTTCCGCCTCACGCTCTTTGACCATTTCCTCCAGAGAGGCTTTCTCGATCTCGTAGGCTTCCTTCTGACCTTCCAGAACGTCCTTCTGATCCTTCAGATCTGCTTCATAAACCTCGATCTTATCGCCCGTCTTCTGCAGGCTCACCAGGAGATTCCTGTCGTAAATGTTGATCTTGGAAATATACTCCTGGTCATTCAGCATGCTGCGCATACTGCCGCTGCCGAAAAGGATCTTGATATAACTGGTGTCGCCGGACTCGTAGATGGCCTTGATCCTGGCCTTGAGTGCGGCATACTGACCGGCCTCATCATCCCTGGCCTGCTTAAGGGCCTCCTCAGTGACGGCGATTTCCTCATCCGTCTTTTTAATGTCTTCGGAAACACCGCTGAGGTTTTCCAGACAGACTTCGATTTTGCCGTCCAGCTCCTTTAAGTAGCTTTCCGTATCCTGTTTATTCTTTTTCAGCTCAGCCAGTTCCGATGAAAGACCTGACTGCTGGGATTTCAGGCTGTCGATCTGCTGCTGGACCTCTTCCTTGGTATCGGCCGCGGCCGGTACGGCAAGGACCAGGCAAAGCAGGAGGCTTACCAGCAGAAACAGTCTGTGACCTTTAAAATAATGCATAACTCTTCCTTCTTTAATTGATTTTTT
Source organism: uncultured Lachnospiraceae bacterium (assembly GCA_902787905.1). Taxonomy (GTDB): domain Bacteria; phylum Bacillota; class Clostridia; order Lachnospirales; family Lachnospiraceae; genus UBA2912. Next base: position 291 of record CADAIF010000107.1, on the reverse strand, counting down.
TGGCTTATTTGGAGTTATTTTAACAGAGATACGGCATTATTTCAATACTGTTTCGCAAATATTTCAAATATATTACAATTATTCCCACTCAAATATCTGCCTGAGCTGGTCGATATTATAGATGTAGGCCGAGGACTGGATACTCCTGGGTTTATTGAAATCACATAACACCTGATCCGGATCCACGCCCTCTTCCAGAGCGATTTGATCCGCCTTCTTTTTGTCCCCTTCCAGCATGGCTGTAAAGTAAGCGATCTGGCCCGGGTCGGTGACGGTCCAGTTGACCTTGTA
>CADAIF010000106.1 GCA_902787905.1 uncultured Lachnospiraceae bacterium | reverse complement strand
AGATATCCATGACCCTGTCCAGATCCTGTTCCTGGGCCTTTCTGGCCGACATGGACCGGGCCCGCAGGGCCTGACTGAACTGGGTCTCGTAAAGCTCTGTGTAGACCCCGCCGGCCTCTACCAGGTCCGCATGGGTCCCCCGCTCCACGATCACACCGTCTTTGACCACCAGGATTTCATCCGCCGCCAGGATGGTAGACAGCCTGTGGGCGATCAGAATACTGGTCCTGGACGCGATCAGGGGATCGATGGCCTCCTGGATCTTCATCTCTGAGATGGAATCCAGGGCAGATGTGGCCTCATCGAATATAAGCAGGGCCGGGTCCTTCAGTAGGACTCTGGCAATGGACAGCCGCTGCTTCTCACCGCCCGAAAGCTTAAGTCCCCGGTTGCCCACCATGGCCTCCAGCCCTTCCGGCTGTTTCTCCACAAAGTCCGCGATATTGGCCTTGCGGCAGGCCGCCATCAGCTCCTCATCCGTGGCGTCAGGCTTCGCGTAAAGGAGATTATCCCGGATGGTCCCGTTAAACAGATAGGTCTCCTGGCTGACGACGCCTACATGCCGGCGCAGGTAGTTCAGATCCAGTTTTCGCACGTCCACGCCGTCAAAAAGCACCTGGCCTGAGTCCACATCGTAAAGCCGGGGGATCAGGTTGATGATGGTACTCTTGCCGGATCCGGACGGCCCCACGATTGCCACACTGTGTCCGCTTTCCAGATGAAAACTGACATCCTTAAGGATCTGCCGCTCCGGTGTATAACCGAAGTTCACGTGCTGAAAGTCCACCTCGCCGCCCACCGTCTCCGGTGTCACCGGATTTTCGGGACTGACGATCGCCACCGGCAGGTCAAAGTATTCGAAGATACGGGTAAAGAGGGCCATGGACCTGATCCACTCTACCTGAATGTTCAGGAGACTGTTGACTGGCCCGTACATGCGGCCCAGCAGGGCGACCAGGACTGTGATGTCACCCACGGAAAGATCCGCATCGTAGCGCATCATCAGGATGCCGCCCACCAGGTACAGGAGCATGGGCCCTACGCTGGACACGGTACTGATGACCACGCGGAACCAGCGGCCGGCCATACTCTCCCGGATATTCAGACCGATCATCCTGCGGTTGACATCCTCATAGCGCTTATACTCATAATCCTCCCGGCCGAAAAGCTTGACCAGGAGCTGGCCGCTCACCGACAGGGTCTCATTCAGGATGCCGTTGATCTCGTCATTGCTGGCCTGGGCCTCCCGGGTCAGGCTCCAGCGGGACTTGCCCGCCCGTCTGGTGGGAATGGCAAACAGGGGCACGATGATAATACCGATGGTCGCCAGGATCCAGTTCTCCCTGTACATGACCACCAGAGCCACGATCAGGGTAATGACATTGGAGATGATGCTGGTCAGGGTGCCTGTGATGGTCTGCCGCACGCCGGCGATATCACTGGTCATACGGGTGATGATATCACCCTGGTTATTGGAAGTAAAAAACTGCTGGGGCATCTGCTGCAGATGCCGGTACATACTGCCCCGCATATCAAAGGTGATATGCTCAGCGATCCAGGTGTTGATGTAGCTATCGGCCACCCCGATCAGGTTGGCGGCCAGCGTCACTGAGAGTGACAGGATGATCAGGCGGATCAGGGCAGACATGTTCCGCCCGATCAGTCCCTCATCGATGATCCGTCCCGTCAGAACCGACGGGAGCATTGAGAAAACAGAGGAGATAAAGATGCACAGGAGCACCAGCAGCATCTGGCGCCAGTAGGGTTTCAGCCAGGAGAACACTCTTTTCAGGAGTGCCCCGGTGACCCTGGGCCTGTTTTTCATCTCCTCATCCGTCAGATAGCTTCTGCCCATGGGGCCGCCAGGCGGCATAGGACCTCCTCCTTCCGGTCATCAGGATATTTTCGCGTAATGAATGAACCAGTCTGTGATCTCCTTCAGACGTCTGATCCGGTGTTTCGGTTTTCCGGATCTGGACAGCTCGTGGGTCTCCCCGTGGAAGACGCACATGCGGCAGGTCACCCCCGTATTGACCAGGGTCGTGTAAAGCTGGTAGCCCTCGGCGATGGGGCACCGGTAATCCATGTCACTGTGGATAAAGAGCAGGGGGGTATGGCAGTCCGCCGCGTATTTGAGGGGTGAATGGGCCCAGACCTTTGCCAGCCCTTCCTCATCCAGCAGCCCGCCGCCGCACTGGTCCTCTGTGAAGACCGGTCCGATATCCGAAATACCGTACATGGATACCCAGTTGGAGATGCTTCTCTGGGTGGCGCCGCAGCAGAAACGGTCGGTGTGGGTCACGATCCAGTTGGTCATAAAGCCGCCGTAGCTGCCGCCGGTCACGCACAGGCGCTCCGGATCGATCTGCGGGTAAGCTGCCAGGACCGCGTCGGTAAAGTCCATGATATTCTGATAATCTGTCGTCCCGTATTTATCCCGCATAAAGGCAAATTCGTTGCCGCGGCCCTCGCCCCCGTAGGGGTTGCAGAAAAAGACAAAGCAGCCCATGCCGGCCCACATCTGCATCTCATGGAAGAAGCCGTCTCCGTAGGCGCATTTGGGACCGCCGTGCACATCCAGCACCGCCGGATAGGTCTTCGCCGCGTCATAATCTTTCGGCAGAAGGACCCAGCCGTCGATATCATAACCACAGCTCTTTAGGCTCAACTGCACAGGCTCGGCCACGTAAACATCCTTAAAGGCCTCCTTATTCCAGTCGGTCAACGGCTTCAGATCCCCCTCAGCCAGCCTGTAAACCTCATTCAGCTTCATGCCGAACTGACCGGTAACCAGGCATGTCTCACCCGCAACATCAAAATCCGAGATCAGACCGTCCCTGTCCCAGTGGATCTTTACGTCGCCCTTTGCGCCGATGCTGCGAAGCTCGGTATGGAAGCGGACCGTGGTCAGGAAATAAAACCGGCCGCCCTCCTTTTTCAGGCTCCGGCCTGCCCCGTAGGCACAGTCGGTCAGAACCGCGTTGCCCAGGCAGACATCCATGTCCGTCAGCTTCTTCATCTCCCCGGTCATCAGATCCACATCATAAAATTCCGGGTTCTCATTGATGCCGTAGGCGGCATAATCCGTGGCTGCGGCCAGCAGATGCCCGTCCAGAAGGGCCAGGGCCGAGTAGCCGTATTTCGCCTCGACAAGCACCATCATCTCGCCGGTATTCAGGTCACAGACATAAAGGCTGTCCCTGTAATCATCCGTCGCGGCCAGGGGACGGCCGGCCAGATACAGACGGTCGCCCTGCAGGTCCAGGCAGGAAACCTCCATTTCAGGCGGGGTCAGCCGTCTTGCCTGACGGTCCGTTTCATCATATAAATAAAGGCCATTGCGTTTTTTATTGGTCATGCCGACCCCGTTGGACCAGAAGGGGCTCTCGTCAATGACCTCGTAATCTGCCTCCTCTTTCCTGGCCTCCATGTACTTTTTTTCAGGTCCACAAGACCGCTGCACAGGTAGAGGCCCGGTCTGACGACCCTTGCAATGCTGCCGGCAAAGGGCAGGTCAAAGGCCTTGACTGCCTCGCCGCCGCCCAGATCCAGCCGGTAATAGGGTGTCACAGGCTCTCCCTCTTTGGCCTTTTCCTTCTCTTCTTCGGTCCTGGCCGCATTGAAAAGAATGTGCGTCTCATCCTCCCAGATGGCGGCCCCCATCCTGCCGTCAGATGTCAGCTGCCGGGGTGCCTTTTTTCCCTCGGGATCCAGAAGCCACAGGTCTTTTTTATAATCGTTATCCTTCTCGTCACAGCGGCTGAGGGTCACAACCGCGGCTCTGCCCTCGGGACTGAGCTTCAGGGCACTTAAAAACCTGTAAGCATACAGGTCCTTTGCTTCTACACCTCTCATATTGTCACTACCTCCGATGAATATGATCACTTCTATTATAATCTTCATCCCTGAAGATTTGCAAGCAAATACCCCCTCCGAATCCCGGTCCGGAAGGGGTACTGCTTTGTTTGTATGCTTTAGTACTTGCAGATCTCCATGCCCAGCATGTGGCCCAGAGCCTCAAGCTCCTCAGCCACATCGCCGTAGATGACGACAAAGTGGGGCTCCCAGCCATCCTTGACGCTCTCAGTGACGATCTCCTTGGAAGGATTCTCCGTCTTCACGACGATGGATGTGCCGATGAACTGCTTGGGCTTATCCAGAACCTCACCGGTGCTGATGAAGAAACGGAAGCTTCCGTCTGCCTTACGGCCGATACGGAAGATGGTGGCATGCTCTGCCGGCTTGCAGCCGAAATCCATGGCCGGACCGATCTTACGGTTCGGGTGTACGCCTACCACAGCGCCGGTGGCCGGATGGGCCAGGGAACATGCGGCGGTACCGCAGTGCCAGAAGGTGATCGTGTTCTCACCCTCGTCCAGGGATACCGGATCACCGAAGAAGACCGGAGCCTTCGTCAGCTTCATGCCCACATACATGGACAGGGCGCCGTAAGCATCGGACTCACAGGCGGCGGCTACGCCCATATCATTGAGCTGTGCCAGCACAGTGCAGACCGGTGTGCCGAAGGATGTGAAGAAGTCCGGCCAGCATCTGGAAGAGATGGCGCCGATATGGTTCTCGGTGACATATTCCTTATAGGCCTTCCACAGACGGGCATGGTCCAGAACATTCTTCTCCGGTGTCTTATCCAGACCCACGGTGCAGGCTCTGGTCTCCTCCACGAAGGAAGCCACATCCTCGTCGGAGAATTTCTTTGCCTTTTCGATCAGCTCACGGGCCTCGATGGCTTCCAGGGTGACACCGAAGTACTGGAGCATATCGATATCCAGCGCGCGGCCGAAACCGAAGCCCTGGGGTGTATGGCCGATGGAGACCATCTTCATACTGCGCATGTCCTTCTTGATCCAGGCTGCGGCAATGGCGGCCTTTGTCTGGCGGATGATGCAGTCCTCATCCGGCGCGCCGAACATGTACTCGAAGTTGCCGCCCCTCATGGACATCATGGTGTTGGCTGCGGAGTAAGCGCCTGTCAGAGAATTCAGACGCAGTCTGCCGCCGTCGATGACCGGCTCACGCAGGGTCCACAGAAGGACCGGGCAGTTGAAGCGCTTAAGCACTTCACTGGCATAAGCGGAGTTGGCAAAGGTGATATTCTGAAGAATGATCAGATCCGGGTCAATGGTGTCCAGAAAAGCATTCAGCTTATCGATGGACAGCAGCATTTGCTCCGGATAAACACCGTCGTCGGTGAGTGACCTGATCATCTCAATGGACTTCTCAAACTGGATCTGTGCGCTCTCTAAATGGAATGTACCGACACCGATCGGCACATAAGCTACCTGAAACTTAGTCATTTTCTTATTCCTCCAAATCCCTTACGGACTTATTCCTTTTCTTCCCAGCCAAGGGAACACTGGACAGCCTTGTGCCAGCCCTTCAGCAGTTTCTCTCTCTTCTCTTCTGTCATATCGGGTTCAAATGTTCTGGACAGAGCCCAGTTCTCACGAACCTCATCCTTATCCTTCCAGTAGCCGACAGCCAGACCTGCCAGATAGGCTGCGCCAAGGGCCGTGGTCTCAATAACCTCCGGTCTCAGAACACGCTCGCCCAGCAGATCAGACTGGAACTGCATCAGGAAATTATTGGCGCAGGCGCCGCCGTCCACACGCAGATCGGTCAGCTTGATGCCGGCGTCCTTCTCCATGGCCTTCAGGATATCATAGGCCTGGTAAGCCAGGGATTCCAGTGTGGCACGGACAAAATGCGCTCTGGAAAAGCCCCTGGTGATACCCACGACCACGCCTCTGGCATACTGATCCCAGTAGGGAGCACCAAGGCCTGTAAAGGCCGGCACCACATAGGCGCCTGCCGTATCTTCGACGCTCTCAGCCAGGGCTTCCGACTCAGAGGATTTCTGAATCAGACCGATCTCATCCCTGAGCCACTGGATCGCCGCGCCGGCGACAAAGACACTGCCCTCCAGGGCATACTCGACGTTATCGTCGGTTCCGGCCGCGATGGTTGTCAGAAGGCCATTGGCGGATTCGATCGCCTCATGACCGGTATTCATCAGCAGGAAGCAGCCCGTGCCGTAGGTATTCTTGGCGGAACCCGGCTCGAAACAGCACTGGCCGAACAGGGCGCACTGCTGGTCGCCTGCCGCGCCGGCGATGGGGATCTCTCCGCCTGTCAGGGCAGGATCCGTATAGCCGTAAAGGCAGCTGGAGGGCTTCACCTCAGGCAGCATGGCTTCGGGGATATCCAGAATATCCAGCAGCTGCTTATCCCAGCAAAGCTTATGGATATCAAAGAGCATGGTCCTGGAAGCATTGGTGTAGTCCGTCACATGAACCCTGCCGCCGGACAGCTTCCAGATCAGCCAGGTATCCACGGTGCCGAACAGGAGCTCGCCCTTCGCGGCCCGCTCCCTGGAGCCTTCCACATGATCCAGGATCCATTTGATCTTGGTGCCGGAGAAATAAGCATCCGGCAGAAGACCCGTGGTCTTGCGGATATAGTTTTCGTAACCCTTGGCCTTAAGTTCCTCAATAATGGGGGCCGTCCTTCTGCACTGCCAGACAATGGCATTGTAGACAGGCTCCCCGGTCTCCTTATCCCAGACAATGGTGGTCTCACGCTGGTTGGTGATACCGATGCCGGCAATATCCTCCGCCGACGCGCCGGCCTTTTCCATGGCTGTCTTCATGGAATTAAAGGTCGTCTCCCAGATATCCATGGGATTATGCTCGACCCAGCCCGGCTGCGGATAGATCTGAGGATATTCGATCTGGGCAGAGCTGATATTGGTGCCCTTCTTATCAAAAAGAATACATCTCGAACTGGTCGTTCCCTGATCGAGAGCGATCACATATTTTGCCATAATACGCCTCCTGTCAATTACATGATCAACGCTTGCCAAAGGTGCGGCCGATTTCTTCAAAGAGAGCCGCATCCTCACTGTTCTTCCTGTAGAAGACCGGCGGATAGCCGATCGGTGCCGGAACGGTCACATTGCCGCCCTGATAAGCCTTGCCTGTCCACAGGCCGATCCACTCGTCATTCGGAAGGTAGAGTTCTCTCTCTTTGGCGCCCTTTGTGTAGACCGGAGCCACCAGCACATCCGGTCCGAGCAGATAGGATGTCTGGATATCATAGCAGACCGGGTCGTCCTCATAATGCATGAAGAGCGGTCTCTGAACCGGCGTTCCCTTCTCGGCATTGATCCTGACCAGCTTCTTCAGATAGGGCTTTAAAGCCGCATGGATCCTGGACTGACGGGCGAAGACCGCCATGGTTTCCTCATCCTCATAATACTGGAAATTGGTCGCCGGCCTGTTGCCCTCATGGGTACGCATGACCGCGGTGAAGACAGCCATATCCGCCCAGCGCTCAAAAAGCTCTTTGGTGCGGATGTTGTCATATAAAGATGTATATCCGCCGATATCACTGTGGGTCAGACCGCAGCCGGTCATGCCTGCGCTGAGAGCGCCGCTGACAACAGAGATCAGACCGTCATGAATGGTGAAATCCACAGACTGGTCGCCGGCCCAGAGCAAGGTACAGTATTTCTGGGAACCGGTACCGCCGGCTCTCATGAAGTAGACGACCTCACCCAGCTTGCCGGTCTCTTTCAGGGCCTCATAGTTGCACTGGGCCCATCTGGCCGGCCAGCGGTTATGTTCGATCATGGCAGGAACGCCATTGTAAAGATAGCAGTCGGTGGGAAGATACTCGCCGAAGTCCGCCATCCAGCCGGAGATGCCGAACTCGATCATCTCCCGCTTAAGGATTTCCTTGAACCAGTTGAAAGCGTCCGGATTGGTCAGGTCCACGCCGCCGCAGTAAAACTCGCCGAAATCGATCAGATAAGTCTCACCCTGCGCATTCTTAACGTAGTAGCCCTTCTCCTCGCCCTCCTTGAAAAGGAGGCCGTCGTTGACCAGATAGGGATTGGCGTAGGCCAGGATACGGATGCCCTGTTCCTTCAGCTGAGCCATGGTCTCCGGCAGACGGGGATAACGCTCTTCATTCCAGCGCCAGTCCCACTGAAGCCGGTCGCCGAAGGAGGTAACCCGCTTGCCTTCCCAGTCCTGGATCCAGAGGCCGTTCACCAGGATACCGGCCTTCACAGACTTCTTGGTCAGCTCCATCATGCGGTCCGTGCCGCCCTGAAGGCCCAGGATCACGCCGTCGTAGATCCAGTCCGGAAGCTCCGGCTGCCTGCCCAGAAGATCCGTCAGCTTTTCCACCAGGCCGATATAGGTATCCGCCGTGCCGATATGGATCGCCGCCGGCACATCCCAGAACTGAAGCTCATGGAAATCATCATGCCTGAAATCAAAGACGGCATAGGCGGTATCATCCGCGTGAAGGAAATATTTTCTTGTGGAGACAAAGGTCGGCTCCGGGAAATTCGTGTTATAGTAATCTCCTCCGGACATGGAATCCACATCGCACCGCCAAGTCAGGTAAGTCGACTTGTCTCTGCCCACACCCGGTTCGGAAGTCCACAGCGGGAAGACGCGTCCTCTCAGATTGAAATATGACATCTGTTCGCCGCATCCGTAACACTTTTCATCTGCCTCCGCCGGCACTCTGAGCCAGAAACGGTTGATCCGGGGATCCAGCTGCTCGAAGGATATATCGCAGCTGTGCTCGCCGACAACAATGCGGGCTTTGATCCTGCCGGAAAAGTCCAGCACGAAATCATCCTGCGTCTCTGTAACATCTGTCAGATACAACGGCTCCCTCTCAATGACATAATCATCGATCTTAAAGTTGCCCCTGTACATTTTCACATCTTCCTGGCCGCGGCCGACATAAAGCATCGGTGCCTCGCGGTCTGAGGAAAGGAAGATCTTCCCGTCCTCCTCAAGCGTCAGCCGCTGCTGCGCCCAAATCAGTTCCATACTACCCATTCTCCTTTAAATGATTTGACAACATTAGTTCCGGCACCTGCCCATGCGCTTAAGGACACAGAGACAGATGCCGGAACCCCCCACAATATCAACACTTTAATACAAATGTTAACCCTTGACCGCACCGGCTGTCAGACCGGCGATGATCTGTTCCTGGAAGATCATGTAGATCACGATACTCGGAATGATCGCGATAACGATCGCCGCGTACATGGATACATAATCTGTCGAAAACTGGTTGGTGAAATAACGGATACCAATCTGGATCGTCTTCGTCTGCGGCGAAGAGGTCAGCAGGTTTGCGTATACGAATTCATTCCAGCAGGTCAGGAAAGCGAAGGTCGCTGCCGTGACGACACCCGTCTTGGTCAGCGGAAGGACGATCCTGAAGAAACGTCCGTAGAAACCGCAGCCGTCCACATAGGCGGCTTCCTCGATCTCCTTCGGGAAATCATCCATGAAACCACGGACAATGAAGGTGGAGATCGGCAGGTTGATCGCTGCGTAAAGAATTCTCAGAGCCCACAGAGAGTCCATCAGACCGATCTTACTGAAGATCGTAAAGTAGGGCACCATCATTGCGTTCAGCGGTACCATGATACCGGCTGAGAACATGGCGAAGATGATCTCACGGCCCTTAAAGCGGAATCTTGAAATGGCATAGGATGCCATTGAAGCGATCAGAATATTCAGGATGGTCGCGATGATGGCAACAGAGATAGAGTTGACGATCATGCGGCCGAGATTCGCTGAGTTCCAGGCGTTCACAAAGTTGGAGAACTGCGGTACAGCCGGCAGTGAGAACGCGCTGGCGATATACTCCTTATTCGTCTTGAGGGATGTAATAAACAGCCATACAAGCGGGAACAGGGTATAAAAAGCGAAGAAAATAAGCAGCACCCATTTGACGATCTTCCCCAGAACCTTCTGAGCAGGGGAAGTTTCTTTGATCTGACCAGCATTATTTGCCATATCTTTCCCCTCCTTAATCCTTTGATCTTGCGAAGATAGCACGAATTGCCACGATAACGAAAGCACCTGTCAGGATCAGCATGACAGAGGACGCATTGGCGATACCGTACTTGTTGTTTCGCATCTGATTGTAAAGGTACAGGACGACAACAGATGTTCTGTTGGCCGGACCGCCGTTGGTCAGCAGATAGATCTGTTCGAAGGTTCGAAGACCGAAAACAGC
>CADAIF010000105.1 GCA_902787905.1 uncultured Lachnospiraceae bacterium | reverse complement strand
ATGATACGCCTCTGACCGCCGCAGACGCTTTTGATGTCTCTGTGGTCCGCATCCCCTTTGATTCCGCTCCCTGGTTTGAATATGACAGTGAAAATGCGGTCTACGCCCGTTATCAGTACGGTGAAAAGCATATCGACCGTGAAACAGATGAGCAGCTGACCTTCAAAAACATCATCATCGAGTATGTGGAGGAGACCAGCATCAGCTCTGAGGATCATCAGGATCTGAAGGTCAACGGCACCGGCGAGGGCTATTATATCACTGACGGCAAGGCCATTCCCATCACCTGGAAGCGCCAGGATGATAATGACAAGACCCGTTACTATGACGCTGCCGGCGAGCAGATCGAGCTGAATCCGGGAAAGACCTTCTTTGAATATGTCCCGGTGGAGGATCCCGTTTCCTTCGAATAAATACTGACAGGAGTTAATCACACAATGGCCAACGTTTCACATAAAAACAAAGGTGCCTCGAATATCATCGTCCAGGGTTCCATTCTGGCTGTGGCACAGATCATCGTCAGACTCATCGGTCTGTTTTACCGCATCCCGCTGCAGAGGATCGCAGGTGATGTCGCCATGGGTTATTACGGCTACGCCTTTGACATTTATATGCTGCTTTTGCTGGTATCCAGCAATGGCGTGCCTTTGGCGGTCAGCAAAATGATCGCGGCCTCCAGGGCCAGGAAGGACTATGTCAATGAGCAGCGGGTCATGCGGTGTGCCGTTCTATGGACCGTCATCGTCGGCGTGGCCGTCGGCAGTCTGACCTTTATCTTTGCCAATCAGATCGTCCGCTTTGTTTTCGGCCCTGAAATGATGGGTGTGGTCCCGGCCCTCAAGGTTCTGGCCCCCACCGTCACCTTCTGCTGTATCATGAGCTCCTTCAGGGGTTATTTCCAGGGAATCAGCAACATGATCCCCACGGCCGTCTCTCAGATCATCGAACAGATCTTCAATGCTGTGATCAGTGTCGGCGCAGCCTGGTTTCTGGTTTCCAGAGGTCCGGCTTTTGCTGCCATGGGCGGCACCATGGGTACCTGTGTGGGTGCCCTGGCCAGTGTGGTCTTCCTGTTTTTTGTCTATATGCTTTACAGGCCGACCATCATGCGGCTGGCCGGAAAAGACAGTGCCCATCAGCCTCAGACCTATCAGGAGATCGTCAAAGTACTGACCCTGACCATGGCGCCTCTGGTGGTCAGCTCCGTCATCTATCAGGTCAGCGGTATCGTGGATTCTTCCCTGTACAGTAATATACTGACAAAATTGGGATATGAGCCTGATCTGATCTCATCTCTGTATGGTATTTACAGCAGTAAATATAAGATTCTGGTCAATGTGCCTCTGGCCCTGGCGACGGCTCTGGGTCTGGCTGTTGTGCCCGGGATCACCGAAGCCATGATCAGCAATGATCAGGAAGGTGTTCTGGAAAAGATCGGCACCACCGTCAAGTTCTGTATGGTTATTGCCATTCCGGCCTGTGTGGGCCTGTCTGTCCTCGGTGCGCCGATCATGCAGCTGCTGTTTAATGACAGCACCGCCTTGTCAGCCCACCTGATCACCATCGGTACACCCTTTGTCTTTTTCTACTCCCTGTCCACGGTCACCGTCGGTGCCCTGCAGGGGATCGACAAGATGACGACGCCCATCGTGAATGCGGCCATCGCGCTGGTCATTCATGTGGTTTTCATCGTCATCCTGCTCCAGTTCTGTGATATGAACATCTATGCGATCCTTTACAGTAATATTCTGTTCGGATTCCTGATGTGTATCTTTAACCAGCTGTCTCTGAGCCGTTTTATCGGCTACAGACAGGAAATGCTGAAGACCTTTGTGATTCCCGGGGCGGCCTCGGCCGTCATGGGTGTGGTAACCTTCGTGGTCTACAGAGCGGTCTATCTGATCACGCATCTGAATGCTGTCGGCATCTTCATCTCTATCGCGGCGGCTGTCATTGTTTACGCCGTCTGCCTGGTGGTCATGCGCGGCATGACAGAGGAGGAGATCGCCCAGATGCCCAAGGGTACCATGCTGATCCGTCTTTTAAAGCGTTTCAGATTATTATAGAGGATAACAGATGATCTACGATATCGGTATCATCGGAGGCGGTGCATCCGGTCTGACAGCAGCTCTGACTGCCGCCAGGCAGGATGCATCCGTATTCATACTGGAAAAAGAAAAGGCCGCAGGCAAGAAGCTTCTGGCCACCGGCAACGGCCGCTGTAATTTCAGCAACCTGACGATCCGGCGGGAAAACATCGGCGAGATGGTCAGAGAGACCGGTGCCTATCGGACCGGCAGCTCAGAGACAGCCATGATCACTGTACTTTCAGCCTTTGACTCCTCTGACGCCGCTGCCATGATGGAAGCGCTCGGGCTTTCTTTTCATGCCAGGGGGGATTATCTTTATCCCCGCTCCGACCAGGCCGCTGCGGTGGCCGACGCGCTGCGATGGGCAGTGGCAGAGCATAAAAAGGCGGATGTTTTCTGCCATGAGACGGCGGAGAAAGTCTCCAGAGAAAAGGGGCTCTTTCAGGTCACTGCCGCCGGCGGCAGACGTTTTTCCTGCAGACAGCTCATTCTTGCCTGCGGAAGTCCTGCCGGCCTTAAAAAAGAAAAGATGACCAACGGCATGGATCTGGCCGGGATGCTCGGGCTTAAGACGCGTCCCCTTTATCCGGCCCTGTGTCCTTTAAAATGCTCCGAAGCCTTTTTATCAAGGCTGGCAGGCGTGCGCACAGCCGCTGCCGTCAGCCTCTATATTGACGACCATTTTGCTGCCGCTGACAGGGGAGAGGTGCAGCTGACTGCTTACGGGCTCTCCGGTATCCCTGTCTTTCAGGTCAGCCGATACGCATCCCTGGCCCTGGCTGAGGGGCGCCCGGTCACGGCCCATCTGGACCTGGTACCTGAAATGGGGCAGAAGGATCTGAAGGCCCATCTGGCCGAGGTCATCGGCCGGCATCCGGGTCACAGCATGCCCATGATCCTTGGCGGCATCTTAAACCGGAAGCTGGCCGATGTGATCACGGACCTGGCCGCTATATCTAAAGAACAGAAGGCCGGCAGCCTTGATCCGGAAGGGCTGGGCCGGGTCGTTAAAATCATGAAAAAAATGCGCTTCCATGTGACCGGGACCGGAGATCTTACTCAGGCCCAGGTCTGCACAGGCGGCGTTCTTTTAGATGAGATTGATCCTCAGGACATGTCTGTCCGAAGGATTCCAGGTCTTTATGTGACCGGGGAAATGCTGGATGTGGACGGTATCTGCGGCGGCTTTAATCTACAGTGGGCCTGGGCGACAGGAAGCCTTGCAGGCCGTGCTGCAGGAAGGAGGAGCCATGATCAGAGTTAATCAGATCAGTCTGCCTCTGAAGCACGATCAGGCGGACTTAAAAAAAGCCCTGGCCTCAAAGCTTCGTCTGTCTCAGGAGGAGATCCTCTCCATTAAGATCCTGCGTCAGTCTGTCGATGCCAGAAAAGGGAAGATCAGCTTCAGCTACAGCGTGGCTGCCTCCCTGAAAAATGAAAAAAAGGTTCTGAAAAAGGCGCAGAAGGATATCAGTCCCTACACGCCTGTGATCTACCGTTTCCCATATGAGAATCATCAGGCGGTGCAGGACCGCCCCTGTATTGTGGGTTCAGGCCCGGCAGGACTCTTTTGTGCCCTGATGCTGGCCAGAGCCGGTTTTAAGCCTCTGCTTTTTGAGCGGGGCAGTGAGATCCACAAACGTGTGGAGATCGTCAGCCGTTTCTGGCAGGACGGCAGCTTTGACCCGGCCTGCAATGTCCAGTTTGGTGAAGGCGGCGCCGGCACCTTTTCAGACGGCAAGCTGAATACTTTAAATAAAGACCATACCGGCAGACATACCAGAGTACTGCAGGAGTTTGTCAATGCGGGGGCTCCGGAGGATATTCTTTATGTCCAGAAACCCCATATCGGCACGGACCTTCTGGTGGAGGTCATCGCACGGATCCGTCAGGAGATCATCTCCCTTGGCGGCGAGGTCCGTTTTGACAGCTGCGTGACCGATATCCGGGAGGAGAATGGGCATCTGACAGGCCTTGTTATCAATCATGAGGAGGTCATTTCCTGCAGCCATGCGGTCTTTGCCGTCGGCCACAGTGCCCGGGATACCTACAGGATGCTTTTTGACCATCATATGCGCATCAGTCAGAAGCCCTTTGCCATGGGCGTACGTGTCGAGCACCCCCAGGAGATGATCAGCCGCATCCAGTACGGAGAGGCATTTAAGGACCTGCCCCCGGCCAGCTACAAGCTGACAGCGCATACGGCCAATGGCCGCAGTGTCTATACCTTCTGTATGTGTCCGGGCGGCTATGTCGTCAACGCTTCCTCTGAGGCGGGCGGTCTTGTCGTCAATGGCATGAGTTACCGGAAGCGGGACAGTGCCAATGCCAACAGTGCCGTCCTGGTCAATGTGACCCCTGAGGACTTTGGCAGTCCCCACCCCCTGGCGGGTGTCGAATTTCAGCGTAAATGGGAACAGCTGGCCTGGCAGACAGGCGGCGGCAGGGTTCCCGTCCAGTTATTTGAGGACTTCTTAAAAGGCAGGTCCTCAGATCATCTCGGAGATGTACAGCCGATCCATAAGGGTGACTGGACTTTTGCCGAACTTCACAGCTGTCTGCCGGCCTTTGTGGCTGACAGTCTGGCGGAAGGCATGGCCATCTTCGGCAGAAAGATCCGGGGCTTTGACAGGCCGGACACCCTCATGTCCGGTATAGAAACCCGTTCCTCCGCCCCGATCCGGATGGACCGGGATGAAGCTTTAGAGAGCAGTATCAAGGGCATTTACCCCTGCGGCGAAGGCGCAGGCTATGCCGGAGGTATCACCAGCGCGGCCATCGACGGCATCCGGGCAGCGGAAGCTGTGGCCGCCCATATGACAGGAGCCTGACTTATGTTGATCACCAATCAGTTTTTCAGAAATCAGTTAAAGGACAAGCACAGAATCGTCGTCAAAGTCGGTTCCTCCTCCCTGGTCCACAAGGAGACCGGTGAGCTGGACCTTCTGGGTCTTGAGCATCTGGTCAGAGTTCTGGCCGACCTCAGAAACCAGGGCAAGGATGTGATCCTGGTCAGCTCCGGCGCCGTCGGTGTGGGCCGGAAGGCCCTGGGATTTGACCATAAACCCGAGACCATCGCTGAAAAACAGGCCTGCGCCTCTGTGGGCCAGGCTCAGCTGATCACGATCTACCAGAAACTCTTTTCCGAATACAATCAGATCGCGTCTCAGGTGCTGATGACCAAGCACACCATCGTCCGTGAAAAGAGCTATATCAACGCCAGAAACACCTTCGGTGAACTGATCCGTATGGGTGTCATCCCCATCGTCAATGAAAATGACACAGTTTCCACAGATGAGATCGAGATCGGTGATAATGACACCTTATCCGCTGTGGTGGCAGCCATTACGGGGGCGGACCTTCTGATCATCCTGTCGGATATCGATGGTCTTTACACAGACGACCCCGCAAAGAATAAGGACGCGACCTTTATCGAATGCGTCACCTCTATCGACGATTCCCTCTATGAGCTGGCCAAGGGGGCCGGTTCGGATCTGGGGACCGGCGGCATGAAGACAAAGATCGACGCGGCCCGGATCGCCAATGATTCCGGCTGTGACATGATCGTGGCCAACGGCAGTGACTTCCATATCATCGGCGATATTTTAGGCGGACAGGAGAGGGGTACCCTCTTTCTGGCCCACAAGAGCAGCAATTTCAACATCCTTGACTACATAGAGCCGGAGACCATCAAAGGTGTCGGCAGAGAAAACGTTCAGGATTTCAGACAGTCAGATGAAGGAGACAGGAAATGACATTAGAGAACATCGGAAAAAAAGCCAAAGCTGCTTCATATGAAATGATCAGGCTCTCACAGGACCTTAAAAACAACTGCCTGGCCGCTGCAGCCGACGCCCTTCTGGCCCATGAGGAAGAGATCCTTACGGCCAACCTGGAGGATATCAGCCGTGCCAGGGAAAACGGGATGACAGAATCCCTGATCGACCGCCTGACCCTGACCCCGGCCCGGATCGCTTCCATGGCTGACGGCCTTCGTCAGCTGATCGCTCTGCCGGACCCGGTGGGCGAGATCATCCGCTCCACGGTCCGTCCCAACGGACTGGAGATCTGTCAGAAGCGTGTGCCCCTGGGCGTGATCGGTATTATTTACGAGTCCAGGCCCAATGTCACGGCAGATGCCTTCGGCCTCTGTTTTAAGTCCGGCAATGCCGTGATCCTTCGCGGCGGAAGTGATGCCATCACTTCAAATACGGCCATCTCAGCCGTTTTAAGGCAGGCCGTCAAAGAGGCCGGCGGTCCGGAGGATGCCCTGCAGCTTCTGACCGATACCAGCCGTGAAGCTGCCGGTCAGATGATGCGGCTGAATCAGTATATCGATGTGCTGATCCCCAGAGGCGGTGCCGGCCTGATCTCAGCTGTTGTCAATAACAGTACGGTCCCGGTCATCGAGACAGGCACCGGCAACTGCCATGTCTTCGTGGATGAGAGCGCCGATCTGGACATGGCTGTAAAGATCATCGTCAATGCCAAGACCCAGAGAACAGGCGTCTGCAATGCCTGTGAATCCCTGGTCATTCATAAGAATATCGCCGAAAAGGCCCTTCCCGTCATCTGCAATGCCCTGAAGGAAAAGGGCTGCGAGATCCGGGCTGATGAAGCAAGCCGCCGGATCGTTCCT
>CADAIF010000104.1 GCA_902787905.1 uncultured Lachnospiraceae bacterium | reverse complement strand
CGCTCTGGGAGGACTGCCGCTGCCAGTTGCGGCCGTCGTTGCTGACATAGACCATGTTGTTCTCGTCGGTATACATGGTCATCTCCTGGGTCTGTCCCATGGAGCTGGAGGTCATGACCAGAGAGGTTCAGACAGAAGAGGCTCAGTCTGTGGAAGAGACAGAAGTAGCGGAAGAGGCAGAGGTGTCTGAAGAAACGGAAGCAGATCAGGCTGAGGAAGATGTCGAAGAAACGTCCGCTTATCTGATCCGTAAGAAGAGCGGAGAAGTCATTCCCCTGAACAAGGGTGCCTTTGTCATAGGCAAGCTTCCCATCTGCTGTGATTATGTCGTTTCCGATAATCCGTCTCTCAGCAGGGTGCACGCCGTGATCCACTATCATGAAGAGGACGGCAAATACTATATTGCCGACTGCAATTCAACCAATCACATTTATCTGGACGGGCGGCGTATGGCAGGAGATGCCCTGCGTACCCTTGAGGACAAAATGCATATCCATCTGGCCAATGAGGCCTTTATCTGCCATCTGAAAGGGCAGTAAAAAAAATTAGGATCCGGAATTGTAATCATTTCCGGATCCTTTTTGCAGCTGTGAAGACATAAAAAAGAGCCTCTTTAAAAGGCTCCTTTTTATGTTCAATCATTCATTAAGCTCTCTCAACAGCGCCTGACCTTAAGCAGGAAGTACATACATACATTCTTTTCGGTGTGCCGTTAACATTCACTTTCACTCTCTTAATATTGGACTTCCACATTTTGTTGGATCTTCTATGAGAATGAGACACCTTGATACCGAAGTGAGCTCCCTTATCACAAATTGCACATCTTGCCATTGATAGCACCTCCTTGCGTCAAATTAACCATGAGCATAAAACCCCTCAAGGCTTACAACATATCCTATCATAACAGATTCATCTTTCAAATGCAAGTAGAGATTTTATAAAATGTGAAAAAATTCATGTTTCCTTTTTATATGAAAACGGTTATAATATTTGTAACTGTGGACATGTGCTTTTTCACTGTCCCGGTTTTCATAAGATCAGAAATACGGAGGTTAGCAGTATATGAAAGGACGTATTCATACAGATCTGGGCCAGGTCGTGATCGATACGGATGTCATCGCCAAATACGCAGGCATCGCCGCTGTCGAGTGCTTCGGTGTTGTCGGCATGGCTATGCTGAGCGTTAAGGACGGACTGGTAAAGCTGCTGAAACGTGAAAGTGTCACAAAGGGCGTCGGTATCACTGTCGATGACAATGATAAGATTACCATCGATTTCCATATTATTACAGTCTATGGTCTTAATATCAATACGATTGCGGACAACCTGATCAACACGGTCAAATACAAGGTAGAAGCCTTTACCGGTATGACTGTGGAGAAAATCAATATCTATGTCGAAGGCGTCCGTGTCATCGATTAAAGTGATTTATTAAGGAGGACTCTCAAAAATGAGTGTACATACAATTGACGCGAATATGCTGAAAAGCATGTTCCTTGCCGGTGCCCGCCGTCTGGATTCCAGAAAGGAATGGATCAACGAGCTGAATGTTTTTCCGGTTCCCGACGGTGATACAGGTACCAATATGACTATGACCATCACCTCGGCAGCCAATGCCGTAAGTGCTCTGGAGGCACCTACCATGGCCAGTCTGTCAAAGGCCATCAGCCAGGGCGCCCTCAGGGGTGCCAGGGGTAATTCAGGCGTTATCCTGTCTCAGCTTTTCAGAGGCTTCACCAAGGTGATCAAGGAAGTGGACGAGATCGACCATGTCATCGCGGCCGAGGCTTTTGCCCGGGCTACCGAGACCGCTTATAAAGCCGTCATGAAGCCTAAAGAAGGTACGATCCTGACCGTGGCCAGGGGGATGTCTGAGAAGGCAGCCGATGTCCTTGAGCAGACGGATGATCTGGAGGAAGCTTTTCGTCAGATCATCGAATACGGTAATTACATGCTGAGCCTGACACCGGAAATGCTGCCGGTCCTCAAGCAGGCAGGCGTTGTGGATTCCGGCGGTCAGGGCCTGATGGTAGTGCTTGAAGGCGCCTATGACTGTATGACCGGTAAGGATACGGGTGCGGATGAAGCATCTGCTTCCGCCGGTGAGGAAAAGGCCGAGGCTGACACAAAAGCAGGTCTTGATGAGATCGAGACTGCGGATATCCGTTTCGGTTACTGTACAGAATTTATCATCATGCTGGAGAAGCCTTTTGATGAACAGGAGGAGGCATCCTTCAAGGCCTTCCTTTCATCTATCGGTGATTCCATTGTCTGCGTTGCGGACACGGATATCGTGAAGGTCCATGTGCATACGAATGATCCGGGTCTGGCTATCCAGAAGGGTCTCAGCTATGGCCAGCTGACATCCATGAAAATCGATAATATGCGTGAGGAGCATAATGAGCGTCTGATCAAGGATGCTCAGAAGATTGCTCAGCAGCAGGCCCGGGAAGAGAAGGCACCCGCCCAGCCGGCAAAGGATGTAGGTTTTGTCGCTGTATCCATGGGTGAAGGTATGAAGCAGATCTTCACTGACCTGGGTGTTGACTATGTGGTTGAAGGCGGTCAGACAATGAATCCCAGTACAGCGGATATTCTGGATGCTGTGGATCATGTCAATGCCAAAACTGTTTTTGTCCTGCCGGATAATAAAAATATCATTCTGGCGGCCCAGCAGGCGGCTGAACTGGCTGAGGACAAGCGGGTCATTGTGATCCCGTCCAGGAATGTGCCTCAGGGTATCGCAGCACTGATCAATTATATTGAAGGTAATTCGGATGATGATAATGCCGCGGCCATGACTGAGGAAATGAGTAATATCCGCAGTGCCCAGATCACCTATGCTGTCCGTGACACGACCATTGATGAGAAGGATATCCGTCAGGGCAATATCATGGGTCTTGGTGATAACGGCCTTCTGGCTGTCGGTGAGGATATCGATGAAACAACGATCGCCACGGTCGCAGCCATGATCGATGAGGATTGTGAGATCATCAGTATCTATTACGGTTCCGATGTATCTGAGGAGGATGCGCAGGCCCTGTCTGACAGACTTGCGGAAATCTATCCGAACTGTGAGGTTGAGCTGAATAACGGCGGCCAGCCCATCTACTATTATGTCCTGTCCGTTGAATAAGGCCTGAAAGAATGACCTGTACCGGGGAGTCACGCCTGTCACTGGCGCGGCTCCCTCTTCATGTCATATGCGGACTTAAAGTGAGGATGATAAGCGATGAGATTAACGGATCCTGTCACCGAGATCAAAGGTGTCGGTCAGAAAACGGCAGCCCTTCTTGAAAAGGCCGGTATCGGCACTGTCGAAGAGCTTTTAAAATATTACCCCAGGGATTACAAGGTCTATGGGTCTCCCCTGTCGGTGGATGACAGTTCCTTTGACGACAAGGGCAGCGCCGCCTACAGGGTCCATGTGACGGCACAGGCCAAACTGGCCGGACGGGGCCGGCTGAAAATGGTTATTCTGAGCCTGCCTTCGATCTCAGGAAATGTTCAGGCCATCTGGTATAATATGCCCTATGTCCGAAATCAGTTAGTACCCGGGACGACCATCATCCTTTACGGGCGGCTTTGCCGCAAAAGGGGCAGGAGAGTCCTGGAGCATCCGGAAATCCTGTCCGAGGAAAAATACGCGGAGCGCTTAGGCGGTCTCTGGCCCATCTACAGTCTGACTGCCGGCCTCTCCCAGAATATGCTGAGTAAGCTTTTGGACCAGGTCTTTGCCGAAAATGTCCTCATGCAGGATCTGCTGCCTTCGGCTCTGCGCCGGCAGTATGATCTGGCAGAATACAACTATGCGGTCCGTCAGATCCATTTCCCGGACAGTCATGAGGATTATCTGATGGCAAGAAAACGTCTGGTCTTCGATGAATTCTTTGAATTTATCCTCTCCATGCGTATGATGAAGACCCGGTCGGGACTTTCACCCAACTATTTTCCGGTTGAGGATTTTTCCGGCGGCAGGGCGCTGATCTCGGCCCTCCCTTATCAGCTGACAGAGGCTCAGGCCAAAGTGGTGGAAGAGATCCGCCAGGATCTTTCCGGGCCCACGATGATGAACCGGCTGATCCAGGGAGATGTGGGTTCAGGTAAAACCGTGATCGCTGCCATCGCCATGGCCGCTGTCGTCAGGGCCGGCTGGCAGGCCTGTATGATGGCCCCGACGGAAGTCCTGGCTGAGCAGCACTTTGACAAGCTGTCTGCCCTTTTTGAGCCCCTGGGCATACATGTGATCCTGCTGACAGGCTCCAGTACAGCCGCTCAGAAAAGGAAGATCTACGAAAAGATCAGCAGTCATGCGGCGGATATCATCATCGGCACTCAGGCCCTTTTTCAGGAAAAGGTCGTCTATGATAAACTGGGCCTGATCGTTACGGATGAACAGCACCGGTTCGGTGTTCACCAGAGAGAGCTTCTGATGAAAAAAGGCGTCAGTGAAAAGGCTCATGTTCTGGTCATGAGTGCCACGCCGATCCCCAGGACTCTGGCCATGATCGTCTACGGAGATATGGATATTTCTGTGGTGGATCAGAAACCGGCCGGCCGTCAGCCCATCAAAAACAGTGTGGTGGGGATCGAATACCGGCCGGCCGCTTACCGTTTTATCGAAAAGCAGGTGCGTATGGGACATCAGGCCTATGTGATCTGTCCCATGGTAGAGGCTAATGAAGAAATCGACGCCGAAAATGTCATTGATTACAGTGAAAAGCTGAAAAGAGCTTTGCCTCAGGATATCGTGGTGACCTATCTGCACGGCAAAATGAAACCGGCAGAAAAAAACGATATCATGAACAGATTTGTCAAAGGCGAGATCCAGGTTCTGGTCTCCACCACTGTCGTAGAGGTTGGTGTGGATGTGGCCAACGCCACGGTGATGATGATCGAAAACGCGGAACGTTTCGGGCTTTCCCAGCTGCATCAGCTGAGAGGCCGTGTCGGCCGGAGTGACAGTCAGTCCTACTGTATTTTCATCTACGGTATGGCCGGGGCTAAGATCAAAGAGCGGCTGGAGATCATGCGGACCAGCAACGACGGCTTTAAAATCGCCTCGGAGGATATGCGTCTGAGAGGACCCGGCGATATGTTCGGCCTGCGCCAGAGCGGTGATCTGAACTTCAGCCTGGGTGATATCATCGCAGACTCCGAGACCCTGATGCTGGCATCGGATGCCGCAGACAAGGTCATGGCTTCGGGCGACTATCCCGATCCGGACGCCAATCAGGCCCTGAGAGCAATGGCGGAGCGCTTTATATATAAGGAAAGTCATGTCATGACCCTGTAAAGTGCCGAAAACTGCCGTCTGGTTTAAAAAAAATGCCTGAACTGGCATGAGAATCTGTTGACAAATGATTCAAACCATATAAAATAAACTTGAGTGTCTTTTTTTCTGCCATATACAGACAGAGAAAGACCATCGGAAAGGACAGGTATCTATGCGGGTGATCGCAGGATCTGCAAGGCGTACGCCTTTGAAATGTATTGAGGGTGAATCCACCCGCCCCACAACGGACAGGATCAAGGAGACCCTGTTTAATATGATCTCACAGGATCTGTGGGACTGCCGCTTTCTGGACCTTTTCAGCGGCAGCGGCGCCATTGCGATCGAGGCATTGAGCCGTGGCGCAAAAAAGGCTGTCCTGGTGGAAAAGAATCCCATCGCTGTCAGGTGTATCCGGGAAAATCTCGAAAAAACCCATCTGGCCGAAGGCGCCCGCGTCATGCAGTCAGATGTCCTTTCAGCCCTGCACAGGCTGTCAGGCTCAGAGGATCCTTTTGATATCATTTTTATGGATCCTCCCTATGATCACGGTCTGGAAATGCAGGTTCTGAAAGCTCTTCAGGATTCATCTCTGATCCGTGAAGACACATTGATCATCATTGAAGCCTCGCTTGAGACCTCCTTTGATGACCTGAACGATCTTGGTTTTGAAACAGTCAGGATCAAAAAATATAAAACAAATCAGCATGTATTTGTGCAAAAAGCAGGAGTTAATTTATGAAAACGGCAATTTATCCCGGCAGCTTTGATCCCGTGACCTACGGTCATATCGATATTATTGAAAGAGCCTCCCAGATCGTCGACAAACTCGTCATCGGTGTGCTTTTTAATAGTTCAAAAACAGCATTGTTTTCTGTTGAAGAACGTGTTAAGATGTTAAAAGAAGTAACAAAACACCTGCCGAATGTGGAAGTGACAGACTTTTCCGGGATGCTTGTGGATTTCGCGGAGGCCAATGACGCGAGGATCATCGTCAGGGGACTTCGTGCAGTTTCGGATTTTGAATATGAAAAGCAGTGGGCACAGGCCAATCGTTCTCTGAAACCTCAGCTGGATACGATCTTTCTGGTGACCAATGCCCAGTATTCCTATATCAGTTCCAGCGCTGTCCGTGAACTGACCCGTTTTAAGTGTGATACAAGTCTGTTTGTTCCGCCCTTCGTGGAGCAGATGCTTTTAGACAAAATAAAGATGGAGGATGCCAAAAATGAGCAAAATTGAGCAGTTGATCGACGAGATCGAAGAGTTTATTGAGGGCTGTAAAACAGCACCGTTTTCGCAGACTAAGATTATTGTCCCCAAAGAACAGTTATATGAGCTGCTCACTGAACTTCGTGTCAAAACTCCGGATGAGATCAAGAGATATAAAAAGATCATTGAGCAGAAGGACAAGATCATCAGCGACGCTCAAGAACATGAGATCATGCTCAAGGCTTACGCCAAGGCGGATGAAACCATCGGCCAGGCCAATGCCGAGGCTGACAGGGTCCTGACTGAAGCCAATCAGAACGCCGAGGAGATCCAGACCAATGCCTTAGCCTACGCTCAGGAAATGATCTCCCGTATTCAGAAGGTCGTTGTTAATTCTCTGGATATCGCCAGGAGCAATTATGATGGCCTGACCGGTGGTCTGACGGAGAATCTCAATATCCTGAATGATAATACCCAGGCACTGGATGATCAGCTGAGTGCTGCCCGCACAAGTGCCGAGCAGAAGGCAGCCCAGATCGAGGCTGAAACCGCGAAGGCTGAGGAAGAGGCCGCTCAGGCTGAAGAAGAAGCTGAGGGAGAGGATGTTCAGGTCGTCCAGGAGGTTCAGGAAGAGGAAGAAGAAGAAGTGATCGAAGAAGAGGAAGAGGCCAAGGATGTTCAGGAAGAGGAAGCTTCCGTGAATCAGAAGGCTGAAGAAGTTGAAGACGATGACTTCGATGATGATGATGACTTTGATGACATCGACTGATCAAACATGATTCAGGTAAAAGTCCCCGGAAAAATCCGGGGACTTTTTTTACATCAGGATCAGGCTGTCCATATCATCGAAGGAAAGGCCGTGGCGCATCAGGGCCGCCTGACGGTAGAGTCGGTGCGCCTTCTGATCGGTCTCATAAAGGATCCTGCCGGTTTCACTGAGGCGGCCAATGTCCCTGGCCGGCCTGACCATCAGCATGTCAGGGGCATTCTTTCCGGCCGCGGACAGGAGAGGTCCTGCCGTCCTTCGCATGCCAAGAAGCCTGACATAGTCCTTATAGCCGCCGCTTTTCCAGGCTTCCATGACTGCCTTTTTATGGCCTAAGAGCAAATGAAAAAGGCAGCGCCTGATACGGCTGTCGGTATAATGCCTGGTTCCGGTACGACGGATCAGATCGGAAAAAGAGGTCATAAAGGGAGCCATATTCAGGATCCTGGCTGCCAGTTCATCTGTCATATCACAGTAGCTGCCAAGCTGCCTGTCTTCCCTGATCAGAAGATGGGCGATCATTTCCGAGAAATCATCCTGTCCCGGGAAGCCTTTTGCATGTTCAAGCCCTCTGAAAATGTCCAGTGTCGTTTCAGGAAGCTTTCCTGCCGGCAGCTCCGACGGGGCATGATCCTGCAGAAAAGCTCTGACCGCCGCCGCGGAGGAAAAATCAGAGCTTAAGGCCGTATCATGATAGGCCGCCCCCTGACGTCTGACGGCGACAGGGATCATGGGACTGTCCGTCCGGATCAGGGCCTTCAGATATTCCAGGGCAAGAATGGTATTGGGCTGGTGAAGCAGGTCTTTAAGCCCTTCTGCCGGCATATCCCCGGGCAGGCAGGCCATCAGGGCTTTTGACCTGGCCGAGGGAAAATCCAGACCGCTTTTTAACCCTTCCTTAAGGCATGCTTTAAAGGCATCGGGTTCATCGGCCAGAAGGGCCGCCGCCCTTTTAAGCAGGTCCAGGTCCTCGCTTTCACAGCCAAAAACCAGATAATCCACGCAGCCCAGCTGATTTAAAATGGAGACAGCGGATTCGGCAAAAAATTCAGCGCTGGCACAGGCCCCGTAAGAGGGCAGTTCAAAAACCATGTCCAGCCCTTCCGAAAGGGCCGTAAGACAGCGCATACGGGCCGGAAGAATGGCAGGCCCCCCCCGCTGCACAAAGTCCCCGCTCATTACAGCCATGCAGAAGTCGGCACCGGTCCTTTTTACCGCTTCACGGACCAGGTAGGCATGGCCGTTATGAAAGGGGTTATACTCCGCTATGATCGCGCATGTTTTCAAAATGCTTCCCTCCAATGACAGTCTATGCTATTATTATATAGGAAAGCGCCCATGGCGGCAACCGTCAGCTAAATCTTCATTTTTTTGTGTTGACAAACCCCTGATGGGTATGTATAATTGACTAGGTATAAAACTGGGAGATAACTATGCTTATCAATATATCAGAAATCATTTCAACTGAATTTAAAAAGACTTCTTTTGAGTACAGCCTGACCTGTGACAGCCTGATAATCGGCGGTCAGCAGTATCAGCTGCTCAGGAAGGGACCCATATCCTTTTCTGTGGATAATACGGGTGGCAGCAAAGTCCGTTTTCACGGCACCGTTGATCTTGAATTTGATATACCGTGCGGCAGGTGTCTTACATCCGTCCCCACACCCCTTATCTTTGACTTTGATCAGGAAATCGATTTTGACAAAGTCAGGAAGGGGGAGCTGGAGGACCTGGATGACATCAGTTTTATGGAAGAAAGTTCACTGGATGTAGACAAGTTTCTCTCCGGGGAGGTTCTCATGCATTTCCCGGCCAGGGTCCTGTGCCGAAAGGGCTGTAAAGGTCTCTGCCTGAAATAAGGAGGTGTAAACCGTGTCTATCTGTCCTAAGAACAGGTCTTCAAGAGCCAGGAGAGACAGCCGTAGAGCGAACTGGAAAATGTCCGTTCCGAACATGTCCGTATGCAGCAAGTGCGGCGCTTTAGTTATGCCCCACAGAGTCTGCAAAGCTTGCGGCGCTTACAATAAGAAAGAGATCATCAAGGTTGATGCTCAGTAATCACGTGTTGCATGTGACAAGCTGTTACAGTTGGTGCCTGCTTAGTTAGAAGGCTCCTTCTGTAACAGCTTTTCATTTTATACGAATATTATTCGACAGGAGAAAAGCATATGAGTGAGTATATCAGAATCGCAGTGGATGCCATGGGCGGCGACAACGCCCCTTCATCTGTAGTTGAGGGCACCCTGGAGGCCCTGAAGGAAAATGACCGCATCGCCGTTTATCTGGTGGGTAAGGAGGAGGCTGTCAAGGCCTGCCTGGCCGGCAAGTCTTATGATCAGGACCGTCTATCTGTTGTGAATGCCACAGAGGTCATCGAAAATGATGATCATCCGGCCCTGGCCATCAAAAAGAAAAAGGACAGCTCCATGACCGTCGCCCTGCGTATGGTCCATGACGGCAAGGCCGATGCCTTTGTATCTGCCGGCAATACCGGCGCCGTTCTGGTGGGCGGCCAGCTGCTGGTGGGAAGACTCCACGGGATCAGGCGTCCGGCCCTGGCTCCGCTGATCCCGACAATGAATGGGGTGGCCCTGCTGATCGACTGCGGCGCCAATGTGGACGCCAAACCGGAAAATCTGGTCCAGTTTGCCAAAATGGGTTCGATCTACATGTCTGAGATCATGGGCGTTAAGGATCCCAGAGTGGGCCTTGTCAATATCGGTGCTGAGGAGACCAAGGGCAACCGTCTGGTGCAGGAGGTCTATCCCATGCTTAAAAGTCTTGACGACATCAATTTTGTCGGCAATGTGGAAGCCCGTGATATTCCTGCCGGTGCTGCCGATGTTCTGGTCTGCGAAGCCTTCACCGGCAATGTCATCTTAAAAATGTATGAAGGTGTGGCCGGCGCCCTGATCGCTACCGTCAAGAAGGCCATGATGTCGTCCTTAAAGACCAAGATCGGCGCTTTACTG
>CADAIF010000103.1 GCA_902787905.1 uncultured Lachnospiraceae bacterium | reverse complement strand
ATTGAAACAGGAGCGGCTAGACCGGGAGGAGGCCATCCGCACCGCATTCTCGGAAATGACAGAGCCCACGGTGTTCCTGATCACCGGCAAGGGCAATGAGACCCGTCAGAAATACGGGACGGTCTATGCCGAGTGCCCCAGTGATGTTCAGTATACAAAGATGTTTCTGGAAGAGTACGATAAAGCGCCCTTCCATGCGCTGAGTCTGCCGGGCAATCAGGCGGATCCGCCGGGCAGAAGAGAAGAATAGAGCAAAAAAGGACTGTGAAAAATGACATTTCATTTCTCACAGTCCTTTTGCTATCTGATTCGGTCGCAGAGACCGTCCAGCACGTCAAAATAGTTTTCAAAGGTCTTGCGGCAGCAGGCCGGATCTTCAATGATGATGCCCGGCGCCCGAAGGCCTGTCAGGGCAAAGGCCATGGCCACCCGGTGGTCCCCGAAGGTTCTGATCCGGGCGGGGGCGGGATCGCCGGGCCATATGGTGATGTCGTCCCCGGAAACCTCAGCCCGGATCCCCATGCGGCTGAGGGCATCGGTAATAGCCGCGCAGCGGTCGCATTCCTGAAGCCGGATATGGCCCACATTTCTGATGCAGACCGGGCTGCCTGCAAAGGGGGCGATGGCGGCCAGGGTCAGGGCCTGGTCGGAAAAGGCGTGCATGTCCACATCTATGCCTTTCAGATGACCGTCTGCCGGGCCGGTCAGGCGGATGCCTGCCTCGGCATTTTCCAGGGTGCAGCCCATGCTTTCAAGCACCTTCAGCAGGGCCAGATCTCCCTGAAGGGAGTCCTCCTGCACGCCCCGCACGCAGATGCTGCCGCCGGAAATGGCGGCGGCGCCGTAGAAGTAGCAGGCGGCGGAGACATCAGGCTCGATCCGGTAAGACGCAGCCTTTAAAATCTTTCTGCCGTCCACGATGCAGCGCCCGGGCTCCGGCATATCGACAGGAACGCCGAACTGACGCATCATCTCCATGGTCATGCGGACATAGGCAAAGCCGTGGCTGCCGGTCATGGTGACGGCAAAGGGCCGGCCGGACATGACGCTGGCCATGAGCATGGCGCTCAGAAACTGGCTGCTGTCATCGATGTTGATGGTGGCGGAATCCGCGCTGATCCCCTCAGAGATCAGGGTGAAGGGGAAATGATCCTCCTCCCCCTCGCAGCGGACGGTGACGCCAAGGGTCCTCAGGGTTTTCAGAAGCGGACCCATGGGCCGGCGGCGCATCTGCTCTGAGGCGTCCAGGTGCCAGATTCCCGGAGCGAAGCCCAGCATGGCCGTCAGGAATCGGGCTGCGGTACCGGCACTGCCGACATTGACAGAGGCTTCCCTTAATGGCAGCCTTCCGCCCAGACCGGTGACAGAGACGGTTCTTTCCGCCTCATCGATCTCAAGGTCAAAGCCCAGGTCCTTCAGACAGTCCAGAAAATGCCGGGAATCATCGCTGAAAAGAACGCCCTCCAGGCGGCTTTTCCCGTCCGCCAGGGCGGCCAGCATCAGGGCCCTGTTGGTGATGCTTTTCGAACCCGGCACATCCAGGGTCAGGTCAAAATATGAAAAAGGTCCGGCGAAGACCGGACGCACAGCATAAGTATCCATTGTGTATCCTCCGTCAGCTGACAGCTTGCTGACCCTAGTTTAACATATCGGACCCTGACTGAAAAGGCGCAAAATGCCTTGATTAGTCCGCCGAAAAAGGGTATAATGAACGCTTGAACACAGTAGTCACAGGTCTAAAGGAGAAAGACATGAATAATAAAGCTGTTTCGGACAGTCAGGACAAGGCCGGCATCCTGGTGGATTCTCTGCCCTATATCAGAGACTTCAACCAGAAGATCATCATCATCTGCTTCTGCGCGAGTAATCTGCTGAATGATGCCGAGGAACAGGAGGTCATGCGGGATGTGGCCCTGCTCAAATCCATCGGCATGAAGCCCATTGTGGTCCATGATACCCGTATGGGTTATGACAAGTTCCGTGAGAATAAACGTATCGCCAAGCTCATCGAGTTCTGCGGGATCAAGGCCGTGGGTATCTGCGGCGCGGATATGCAGACCATCCGTATGACGCTGGATAATGATTATATCCCGGTGATCACACCCAATGATATCGATACGGAGGACATCCTCATCACACCCGAGGAATGTTCCCGTCAGATCGCTGAGGCCATTCAGGCCGAGAAGGTCATCCTTCTGGGCAAGGAGGACGGTATCCATTCGCCGGAGGACGGCAGTGTGATCGCCCAGCTGAAGGCCGGACAGGTGCGGGAGCTCCTGCCCGGTATCAGCGATGCCCGTCTTCTGAACAAGGTTAAGGAAAGCCTGCAGATGATCGACAAGGGCATCGCCCGTGTGCACATTCTGGATGCCACCCTCAGCCACGCCATCCTGCTGGAAATGTTCAGCGTCATCGGCGTCGGCACCATGATGATGGCGGATGATGCCGGTTACTATCCCCACGAGATCCGTTACCGTCAGCGTAAGGCTGAGAGGTGAGCTCTGCGATGAGTCTGGCAGACCTCTTTATTCTGGCTGTGGGCCTTTCCATGGACGCCTTTGCCGTCTCCATCTGCAAGGGCCTGGCCATGCCCAGAGCATCTTTGGGGAAGGCTGCGCTGGTGGGCCTCTGGTTTGGGGGCTTTCAGGCCCTGATGCCCTTACTGGGGTATCTTCTGGGCAGTCGTTTCAGTCATTATATCAGCTCGGTGGATCACTGGATCGCCTTTATCCTGCTGGGCCTGATCGGCGTCAACATGATCCGGGAAGCCTTCAGTGAAGAGGAGGCGGCGGATGCCTCCCTGAATGCCCGGGAAATGTTTATGCTGGCGGTGGCGACCAGTATCGACGCTCTGGCGGTCGGTGTGACCTTTGCCTTTCTGAATGTCCGTATTCTGCCGGCTGTCAGCTTTATCGGCGTGACGACCTTTGTATTATCCGCGGCAGGTGTCGCGGCCGGCCATGTCCTGGGTGGCCGTTTTGAAAAGCGGGCTCAGATCGCCGGCGGTGTGATCCTGATCCTGATCGGCTGCAGGATCCTCCTGTCCCATCTGGGTCTGATCGCCTGATCAGAAGAATGGAGTGAGAAGATGAAAGAAAAGGGCAATACGGCTGCAGTGACAGCCAGGACCCCGGTTATCGGCCTTCCCAGAGCCCTGCTCTATGAGCGGGAAGCTGTCATGTGGAAGGCTTTTTTCTCTTCCCTGGGCATGCGGGGCATCATCAGTGCCCCCACCAACAGGGAAATGCTGCGTCTGGGGGCGGAGGCGGCCATAGACGAGGTCTGCCTGTCCACCAAGATCTATCTGGGCCATGTCAGATCCCTGTTTGGCAAATGCGACCTGATCCTGGTGCCGAGGGTCAGCAATTACGGCCTTCACCGCAACATGTGTACCAAATTTGAATCCTTATATGACCTGGTCTGCAATGTCTTCAGAAATACCGGTCAGCGCTTCCTTGCCTATAATGTTGATGTCCTCGGCGGCATCAGTGAGGAGAAAGCCTTTGTGGATCTGGGTATGGCTTTAGGCTTCGGGAGAAAAGATGCCGTCCGGGCCTTCAGAAGGGCCGGACGGGCAGCGGCGGAAGACTGGCACAAAAAGATATCCCGGGAGGAACGCCTTTACAGGACTGACCAGATCAAAGTTCTGGTGGCAGGGCACAGCTACCTGACAGAGGATGCTTATATCGGCAGGCCTCTCTTTCAGTATCTGGAGGAGATGGGGGTGGTTCCCATCCGGGCGGACCGTGTAGACCGGAAGGAGGCGCTCAGGCAGAGTGTCCGTGTTTCTCCCACCATTAAGTGGGAGATGAGCCGGGAGCTTCTGGGCAGTATCCAGATGCATAAAAGCAAGGTGGACGGCCTGATTCTGATGAGTGCTTTCCCCTGCGGACCGGACTCCATGGTCAATGAAATGATCATCCGCAAATTTCCGGATATACCCATCCTGAACATTGTCATGGATAATCAGGATGGCACTGCGGGCCTGGAAACCCGGCTGGAAAGCTTTACGGATATACTGAAGCTGAAAAGAGGTGAGCTGTGATGGCGCGTGAACGCAAAATCTCCTTTCCCATGGTGGCCAACTATAACAGTGTCGTCAAGTATTTTGTGGAGCACGGCCTGAATGCCGCCTTTATCATGCCTCCGAAGCTGACCCGGCGAACGGTGGAAATCGGCGCGAAAAACAGCCCCGACTATGTTTGCGCTCCCTTTAAGACCCTGCTGGGCAATATGGTGGACGCCCTGGAGGCCGGCGCCGATACCCTGGTCATGACCATGGGGCTGTGCCGTCTGGGCTATTACGCGGAGCTTCAGGAGCAGATCCTGAAGGATCTGGGCTATGATTTTGAAATGATCAATCTGGCTGCTTACAGTACCGGAAAAAACAGGGACTATTTTAAGGCTGTCAGGCGTCTGAATCCCAGGGTAAGTCTGGGCCGGCTGGCTCTGACCTTTGCCGAGTGCCTGAAAATGGTGGAGCATATCGATGAGATCGAAGAGGAATACTACAGAAACTGCGGGTTCGAGAGACATCCGGGCCAGTATAAAAAGGTTTATGACCGCTTCCTCCTGAACATGGAGCTGGCCAGAAACGTCAGGGATATCGAGGCAGGGTATCTGAAGGCAAAGCGGGAATTCCAGGCGATTTTGCTGGACAAGCCCGAGCAGCCTCTGAGAGTCGGTGTGATCGGTGAGTATTTTACGGTCATGGATGAGTTCTCTAATCTGTATCTGGAGCAGAAGCTGGCGGATATGGGGGTGGAGGTTCATCGCTGGATGAATCTGACCCACCGTAATATCCATTACCAGGGACAGAAGAACCTTGGCGTTCAGATCAGTGAATACTGTCGTTATGAGATGGGGCCTACATCCACGGCCAATATCTGGTGTGCCAAAAACTATGCTGTCCATGGCTTTGACGGCATCATCCATCTGAAGAGCGCCGGCTGCACACCGGAGATCGACATCATGCCGGTCCTCCAGAACATCAGCCGGGATTACAAGATACCGGTCCTGTATCTGACCTATGATTCCCAGACCAGCGATACGGGCCTGATGACCCGGGTAGAAGCCTTTTACGACATGATCAGCATGCGTAAACAGGTCGTTCAGATTTAGATCAAGATTAAGAGAGAAGGTATAAGATGAAGGAAGCCTATCTTGGCATCGATATCGGTTCGATATCAACCAAAGGCGTGATCATAGATAAAGATAATCAGATCCTGGCCAGCGAATACATCTGGACAGAGGGAGATCCCATGGGAGCTGCGGGCAAGCTGATCTCCGCTCTGGAGAAGCAGTTTGACAAGGAGACTTATCAGATCGTGGCCACAGGGACCACGGGCAGTGCCAGAAAGCTGGTAGGCGCCATGGTGGGAGCGACCATTGTCAAAAATGAGATCACCGCCCATGCTGTGGGTACCACCACCCTGTACCCGGAGGTCAGGACCATCCTGGAGATCGGCGGCCAGGACTCCAAGATCATTCTGGTGGAACACGGCATCGCCGTGGACTATGCCATGAATACCCTGTGCGCTGCCGGTACCGGGGCCTTTTTGTCCAGCCAGGCCAGGCGTCTGGGCGTGGAGGTGGAGGATTTCGGGCGGATCGCCCTGACCTCAAAGCACCCCACCCAGCTGGCAGCCAGATGCACCGTCTTTGCCGAGTCCGACCTGGTACATAAAATTCAGATGGGGCATACCAAGGAGGATATCATCGCCGGCCTCTGCCGATCGGTGGTCAGCAACTACATCAACAATGTGGGCAAGGGCAAAAAGATTCTTTCCCCGGTGGTCTTCCAGGGAGGCGTCAGCAAGAATATCGGTGTAGTGGAAGCCTTTAGAAAAGCCCTGGGCTGCGATATCATTGTCGATGAAAACGGGCACCTCATGGGTGCCCTGGGGATCGCCATCCTGGCAGGTAAGGCAAATGCCCGGAGGACCTTTGATTTTTCAGTTGAGGATATGGCCTTTCGGACCCGGGAGATCAATTGCGGCCGCTGCCCCAACAACTGTGAGATCATCTGTATCTACAGGGACGATATGCTGATCGATTCCTGGGGCAACCGCTGCGACAAGGGTGCCTTAAAGGCGGGGATCCGTACAGGGGTCAGGACCATGGCGAAGAACTAGGCATTTTCGGTCTTATCCATATAGTCCTTCCGTATGCTGAAACCGCGGCCTTCCACTTCTCTGACTTCGCTGATGGTGATGAAGGCGTCAGGGTCGATGGCCTTGACCAGCTGCTGGAGCTTAAACAGCTCTCTCGGAGAGACGACGGTGAGGACGGCCATGGAGGGCTTCCGGCTGTAACCGCCGGTCACATGGACCAGGGTAGAGCCCCGGTCGATATCCGAGGTGATCACCCGGTTGATCTCTTCGTAGCGGGGACTGATGATCTGCAGCTGGATCTGGCGTTTGCCGCGGATCAGGACCCTGTCCAGGATGATGGTATAGAGGATCACCAGCAGAATGCCGTAAAGGATCTGTTCCCTGCCGGAGACGATGATCTGGAGGATCAGGATAATGAAATCGCAGATATAAAGAGTCCGGGACACATTGGCGCCGGTTTTCTTATGGAGGATCAGGGGCGGGATGTCCATACCGCCGGTGGAGGCACCGGATTCGATGACAATGCCGATGCCCACGCCGATGCAGATGCCGGCGAAGATGGTGGCCAGCAGGCGGTCGTCAGTGAGGGGGCCAGTGAGGTCGGCAATTCTTGTCAGGATCGACAGGAAGACCGGAAATTCGATACTGGAAAGCAGGGTCGTCAGGGCGAAACGTCTG
>CADAIF010000102.1 GCA_902787905.1 uncultured Lachnospiraceae bacterium | reverse complement strand
TGGCCCAGGTTCCCCACCAGGGCCTCCCGCACGCCCTCGTCAAAGAGCTTCTCCAGCGCGGCGTAGACCTCGGGGCTCTGCTCGTCGGTGATCACCCGGGGCAGCACCGCAACAGGCGTGGCCCCCTGCTCCACAAAGGGCAGCACCAACTCCGGCTTCTGCGCCAGCAGCAGCGCAGGGGCGTAGAGATAGTCCGGCTTCAGGGCGGCCAGCCTCATGACCTGTTCCGAAGCTCCCTTGACAAAAAGGTCAAGCTTCTCGGCTGCCGCCTCTGTGTCGGCCAGCTGCTTTGCTGCCTTTCTCCTTTCACGTTCCAGACCCTCCACCTTTTCCGCCAGCTCTTTTCGCCTGCGGTCCAGCTGCGCCAGCGCCTCATATCTCGGCATATCTGTCTTCAGGCTGAAAATCTGCCGCTCAAGCTCCGGAGACTGCGCCTCTTTCTTCTCCTTTGCTGTATTCGCGGCCTGAATGGCCGCCGCCAGAGCCTCACTGTGATTCTCGATCCAGACTTCATGACCCTTAAGGGTCTTTTCGGCAGCTGCCTGATCCTCCCGGCATTTTTCAAGACCCGTATAGGGTCCCGCAAGCTCCTGGGCCCGCTTATGGGCAGCCAGCCGGTCCTTTGATTCCTCTATTTCACCCTGCTTTGCCTGAAGCTTTTCCATATTCTCCTCAGCTTTTTGCAGGGCGGCAAAGTGATCCTCAAGCTGCTGAGCTTTTGTCAGCTTCCGGTTGACCCCGTCCTTCTCAGTCTCCATCTGTTTCTTCTGATCATCCAGCGCCTCAAGGGCCGCTTCCCAGCTCTCGCAGATTTCATTCACCAGAGATAAAAGGCCCTCCGGATCATGCTCACTGAAATGGCAGTCCTCATAAGCAGCCCAGCGAACAGCCAGGCTCTCCTCCCTGGGGGCCTCCACCCGTTTCAGGGTCTGCTGTATATGGTCCTTGTTCTTTTCCAGGGCTTCCTTCTGGCTTTTACAGCGCTCCATTAAGGTATCCTCGATCCTTCGATAAATGGAAGTGTCAAAGATCCGGGCAAAGATCTTCCGCCGTTCGTCCGAGGAGGCCAGCAAAAGCTTTAAAAAGTCCCCCTGGGCGATCATGGCGATCTGGGTAAACTGGGACTTGTCCAGGCCGATGATCTTCTCGATTTCCCTGTTGATCTGGGTCATGTTTCCCTGGGCCTCGCTGCCGTCGGGCAGGGTCAGACTGACAACAGGCGCCAAAGAGGTCTTAAGCTCCCTGTAGCTTCCGTCTTTCTCCTTCTTATAACGGGGCTGTTCCGGCTTCCGCAGGATCTCATAGACCTTGTCTCCATAACTGAAACGGAAAAAGACACTGGTCTCCTCACCTTCAGCTGCATACTGACTGCGCATCATCGTGCCGCTTCGCCGGCCGCCGCTGGATTCCCCGTACAGGGCGTAGGTGATCGCGTCGAAAATTGTCGTTTTTCCGGCCCCGGTATCGCCAGTGATCAGAAAGATGCCGCCGGGCACCTGACTGAAATCGATGACCGCGTTCTTATAGGAGCCGAAAGCCTTCATTTCAAGATAGATTGGTCTCATGCCTGACTCTCCTCCCGGTCTTTAAGTGATTCCACCACGTCTTCGATCACAGCCCTCTGCTCCTCATCCATCTCCGCGCCGTTGATCTCCAGATAAAAATCCGCAAAGGCACTGACCGGATCCGGAAAATCCTCCGGAGTTTCCGGATTTTGCAGCAGGGTCCGGGTCTGGCGGTTATCCGTATTGACCTCCAGAATACGCGTGTAGCACTCATCCAGACGGTCCCTCGGCCTGACGGGATTTTCATCCGTCAGGGTAATGCTGACATAATCCTCGCATTTTTCCCCGGCCGCCTTGACCACATCATCAAGAAAACCCCGGATCCGCCGCAGGTCGGGTCTGCATTCCAGGTCCAGATAGGAGATCTCAGGCGCCTTGCCCTTCTCCCCCATCTCAACCAGTGTAATGCTCTTGGTCTGACCGGCTTCGCTGACCGAGTACTTGTAAGGGGTGCCGCTGTAGCGGATATGGGGACTGCCGATGGACTGGCGTCCGTGGATATGGCCCAGGGCCACATAATCAAAAGCACTGACAATGCCGGTATCGATACTGTCCACGCCGCCGACGGAGAAATGGGCCAGCTCGGACTCGCTTTTCTCAGGACCGGTCTGGCCGGAGATGAAGAACTGGTGGGCGGCCAGCACATTCCTCTGCGTAAAATCGATCTCCTCCCTGTCAAGAACAGCCTTGAAGGCAGACTCATAGGTCAGAGACATATCGGGAAAGAGGCCCCGCACATAGCCGGGCTTCATAAAGGGCAGCAGGTAAAAGCTGACCGGCCCGAATTCATCCTCAAGGACCACCTTCTTCAGATGCTCATCCTCATCTTTTGGCGGCATGACGGAAATAAAGATCTGGTGCTTTTCCAGAAAGCTGCTGGCAAAATTGAGCCTGACCGCACTGTCATGGTTGCCCGCGATGATCATGACCGGGATCATGGGCCTGATCTTGCCCAGGTCACATAAGAAATCGTCAAGGAGAGAAAAGGCCTCGCCCGAAGGCACGGCCTTATCATACACATCCCCGGCGATTATAATGGCGTCCGGTCTGACCTCGCGGGCTTTCTCCACGATCTGCTTCAGCATATAAGACTGAGACTCTTTCAGATCGTATCCGTTCAGCTGTCGGCCCAGGTGCAGGTCAGATATGTGAAAAAATTTCATGCTATTCTCCTTTGTAAACGATCCTGCCCGCGCAGATGGTCATATGCACTTTTCCGGGCAGCGTCCAGCCTTTAAAGGGACTGTTGGATGCCTTGGAAAGGAAATGATCCACCGTCCACATCTCCCGCTCTCCGAAAAGGACCAGGTCCGCCGGCGCGTCCACGGTCAGACTTCCGGGCACCATGCGGTAAAACTCCGCCGGGTTCCGGCTCATCAGAGCCATCAGCTGCATCAGGGTCAGATGCCCCGGCATGACCAGGGAACGGATGCCCAGACCCAGAGAGGTTTCCAGACCGATAATGCCGCTGGGGGCATTCTCCATGGGCTTATCCTTCTCCCAGTCGCAGTGGGGGGCGTGATCCGTGACGATCATGTCGATGGTCCCGTCCTTCAGGCCTTCAATGATGGCCTGCCTGTCCGCCTCCGTCCTGAGGGGCGGATTCATCCTGGCCCGGGTCCCGTATTCCAGAACCGCGTCCTCCGTCAGGGTGAAATGATGGGGCGTTGCCTCCGCGTGGATATCCGCGCCGAGGGCTTTGGCCGTCCTGATCAGGGCGACAGACCGGGCGGAGCTGAGATGCTGGATGCAGACCGCAGCCCCTGTATGGAGGGCCAGCATACAGTCCCTGGCCACCATAACGTCCTCGGCTGTGGCAGAAGCGCCGCCGTAATGCAGCAGATCAGCCACCCGGCCGGCATTGACGCCGGGATGGGCGATAAAGAGGGGATCCTCCTCATGCAGGCTGATGGGCATATCCAGGTCCGCTGCCTTTTCCATGGCGGCCAGAAGGACCTTCTCGTCCATGATGGGCAGGCCGTCGTCCGTGAAGGCCGCAGCGCCTGCTTCGGCCATGGCGTCCATATCCACCAGTGCCTGCCCCTTCATGCCCAGGGTCACCGTGGAGGACTGCAAAACATGGATCCCGGTCTTCTCACCCCTGGACTGGATATCCCTCAGGATCTCCACATTGTCCACCGGGGGCTTTGTATTGGCCATGCAGACCACCGTGGTGAAACCGCCCCGGGCAGCCGCCGCTGCCCCGGAGACGATATCCTCCTTGTCTGTCTGACCCGGATCCCTGAAATGCACATGGGCGTCCATCAGGCCCGGCGCGGCCACCAGGCCGGAAGCGTCGATGACCTGGGCGCCTTCCGCGGTCAGATGCTCTCCCACCGCCTCGATATGGCTGTCCTTGATCAGGATATCCCGGATACCGTCAATTCCGGTTACCGGATCCACTGCTCTGGCGTTTTTTATCAAAATCATAGCTTAAATCTCCACAATGTTTAGTGTTTTTCAGATAGAATCGGCAGTTATTACCACTTTACTGCCACTGTGTGTGGTCAGAGCCCGTATAGCCGGTCTGGCTGTAGTCATCCTGACTGTAAGTCGTCTTCGGCGGCCTGAGGGCCAGATAAAGCTCCGCTTCGGTCGCACGGACATAGGGGTCCACAAAGAAGACGCCCAGAATGCCCATGGTCAGAATGTTCAGGATCTCCCAGCCGATAAAGGACAGGTGCAGGATAAAGGCACTCATCTTATTGCCACGCATCATTTCCTTACTCATGGCAAAGGCCTCTCTCCAGGTGACCCCCGGCTCATCCGCCAGGATGTAAGGCACCATCATATACTCATAGGACTTGATGATACCCGGAATGATAAAAAGCAGGGACCAGAGGGTAATGAAAAGGCCTCTCAGGAACTGGGTCAGGACCACGGTCCCGTAATTTCCGCCCTGGAAACCGGACACAATGGTCCCCACAGTGACTTTTTCATCTCTTGCCAGGGCATTTTGGACAAAAAAGTCACAGCCGCCCACTTCCACAACATTAAATACAAAGAGATGCAGCAGGAAACCGACGATCCCGGCGATCGAAAGACCGACAACAGCCAGGGTCGGCAGATAACCGAAATTGCTGTTGGCCGCGAAATTACTGATGGCATTCCTGTAGGGTGCGGGAAGCTGCTGCTGTGCATCCGTGATATCATCCAAAACGGGCACATTGGTCTGGCTCTCCACCTGGGCATCATAGCCATGATCGGCGCCTGAACCGCCGCCCGTGGACAAACTGATGATAATACCCAGGATCAGGGCCACCAGGACACACTGCCAGTAGTTCCTCATAAATGCTGCTTTTCCTCTGCTTTTCAGCTCTTGTCTGGAAATCATGTGACTGCCTCCTTAATATACAGTTTCTGTTGCTTTTCAGTATATCACATCTGACGGAGAATTGTTTATAAAAAAGAAGGGCAGGCCGCCTTAAATTGGCGCCTGCCCGGTCATATGA
This sequence comes from uncultured Lachnospiraceae bacterium, assembly GCA_902787905.1. Lineage (GTDB taxonomy): Bacteria > Bacillota > Clostridia > Lachnospirales > Lachnospiraceae > UBA2912. The sequence goes on along the minus strand of CADAIF010000102.1, from coordinate 1,778 downwards.
CCATTTTACTGACAGGTCCGGTCAGCCAGCCTGGTCTGACGCAGGACCTCCATGACACTGGACACCGGGATGATGTTCAGACTGTCCTTGATCTCATCCGCCACCTCATCCAGATCATCCTGGTTTTCCGCCGGGATGAAGACCCTGTCGATCCCGGCCCGCTTGGCAGCCATCAGCTTTTCAGGCAGACCGCCGATCGGGGATACAAGGCCCCTTAAGGAGACCTCGCCGGTCATGGCCAGATGCGGATCCACCGCCTGTCCGGAAACCAGGGAGGATAAGGCTGTGGTCAGGGTGATCCCCGCCGAAGGACCGTCCTTGGGGACTGCCCCCTCCGGGACATGGATATGCAGATCATTTTTATCAAAAAGGTCCGCCTTGTCCGGATACAGGGACTTGACCAGACTCACGGCAATCTGGGCCGATTCCTTCATGACATCCCCCAGCTGGCCGGTGATGATGGTTTTGCCGCTGCCCCTGGTGAAAAGGGTCTCGATATAAAGGATGTCCCCGCCGGCCTGGGTCCAGGCCAGTCCGGTCACCACACCCGGCCGGTTTTCCTTTGCCGCCGGCTCATGGTGGATGGGCCGCATATCCAGATACTCACGCAGCTTATCCTTTTCAATGACCAGCTTCTCCATATGGCCGGAAACCAGCCTGACAGCCGCTGTCCTGCACAGGGTGTCCAGACGTTTCTTCAGGCCGCGGACACCACCCTCCATGGTATAATCCGAAATGATGGCATGCAGGGCTTCATCCGTGATCTCCAGATGATCCTCGGGAATCCCCATGCCCGCAGCTGCCCTGGGGATCAGATGCCGCCTGGCGATCTGGAACTTCTCGGTTTCGGTGTAGCCGCTGAAACGGATGACCTCCATACGGTTCAGGAGCGGCTCCGGGATCGTGTCCAAAGTATTGGCCGTGCAGATGAAAAGCACATCCGACAGGTCGAAGGGCACATTCAGATAATGATCGGTAAAGGACGCATTCTGCTCAGGGTCCAGAACCTCCAGCAGGGCGCTGGCCGGATCCCCGTTATAGGAGGCCGACAGCTTGTCGATCTCATCCAGCACCATGACCGGATTGCTGACCCCGGCCTTGGAGATCCCATTGATGATCCTGCCGGGCATTGCCCCGATATAAGTCCGCCTGTGGCCGCGGATATCCGCCTCATCACGGACGCCGCCCAGGCTGACACGCACATATTTCCTGTGCAGAGCTTCTGCGATGCTCTTGCCGATACTGGTCTTGCCGGTGCCGGGCGCCCCCACAAAGCAGAGGATCGAACCGGACTGGACCTTCTTCAGATCCATGACGGCAATCTGCTGAATGATCCTGTCCTTGACCTTTTTCAGGCCGAAATGCCCGGAATCCAGCGCGCGCTCCGCCTCCTGAAGATCGATCGTTTCCGCCTCCGCCTTCTTCCAGGGAAGTTTGGACAGGTATTCCGCATAGGAAAAGAGCATGGCGTACTCCTGGGAATTCTCCCCCTCATTCTTCATACGGGAAAGGACCTTGTCCGCCTCCCGGCGGGCCTCCTCATTCATACCGGAGGACTCGATGGCCATTTCCAGCTTGCGAAGCTCCGTCAGATTCTCCGGATGCATTTTATCCAGCTCGCCCTGCAGATAGGCGATCTGCTTACGGATGGCGGACTCCCGGTAGGACTGCTTATAATCCTCCTCCCGCTTTTCATTACCGTCATTCATGAGCCTGGCCATTTCCACGAACTCACGGATCACCTGATCGATACGGCGGGCCCTGTTTCTGCAGCTGTT